>JANOJW010000001.1:0-3512 GCA_031418955.1 Hyphomicrobiales bacterium
GCTCGCGACGGGCCGGACGACGCTCGTCAACGCCATCATCGACGAGAAGGCTGGCACCGAGTCGGGCCGCATCGGCAACCTCAACCCGCAGAGCGCGCTCGGCAAGAAGCCGGCGTGAGCAGCCGAGCGCGGGCCCGAGCACAGGACGGCGTCACATGTATCAACCTCCGCTGTTCAAGGAAGAGCGACTGGACGAGATGCACGCGCTCGTCCGCGCGCATCCCTTCGGCCTGCTCGTGTCCGCAGCTTCATCCGGCCTCCTCGCCAACGCCGTGCCGTTCAGTCTCGATGCCGCGGCGTCGGACAAGGGCACGCTGCGCGCCCACGTCGCCCGCTCCAATCCGCACTGGAAGGAGTTTGTTGGCGAGGGCGCTGACTGCCTCGTCGTGTTTCAGGGCCCCGACGGCTATGTGACGCCGTCGTGGTACCCGACCAAGGGTGAGACCGGCAAAGTCGTGCCGACCTGGAACTACGTCATGGTGCAGGTGCGCGGCCGCTGCATCGCGCAGGACGACGCACCGTGGATTCGGGCGCAGGTCGAGGCCCTCACCTCCGCGCAAGAGTCGGGGCGCGCCGTGCCGTGGAAAATCTCCGACGCACCCGACGACTTCATCGCCATGCAGATGCGGGCCATCGTCGGGCTCGAGATCAGGATCGCGGCGATCGAAGGCAAGTGGAAGGTCAGCCAGAACCGGACGGAGGCCGACCGGCGCGGCGTACATGCGGGCTTTGTCGGCGAGGGCGAAGCTGCGGGCGAGATAGCAGCCTTGGTCGCGGAGCGCGGCGGATTTGGCAAAGAGGCGGCATTGGCTGATCCGGCTTTGAGCGTACCTCGGATGACCGCAAAGGAGTACCTCGAGCTCGAGCGACGCTCGTCCGTGCGACACGAGTTCGTGGACGGTGTCGTTTACGCAATGACAGGGACGACGAAGCGTCACGATCTGATCGGCGGTGATTTCTTCGGCGCGCTACTCAACCATTTGAAGCCGCCATATGTCGTGTACACGTCGAACGTGAAGGTTCATGTCGAGAGCCCAGACACCGAGGCCTACTACTACCCCGACGTCCACGTCTCATGCTCGGACCTCGACAACGACGCCCTGGCGACCGAAATGCCTGTGCTTGTCATCGAGGTCGCCTCCGAGAGCACGTCAGATTACGACCGTGGCGCCAAGTTCGCCGCCTATCGAAAGCTACCGTCTCTGCAGGAGTACGTGATCGCGCAGCAGATCGCACCTCAGGTGGAGGTGTTTCGCAAGAGTACCGGGTGGCAGGTCGAGCATTTCGGTTCGTCGGATGTCCTCACGCTAGCAAGCGTGGGGCTGACACTGCCCGTCGCTCAATTTTATCGCCGCGTGACCTTCTGAAACCAAGAAGATCGCAATAATCCCATGAGCAGCGTGCTACGCAAACCGACCCGGATGACCTTCGACGAATATCTCGCGTTCGAGGCTGAATGCCGAGAGCGTCATGAGTCACGCAAGGAGCTTGTCGGCGGATACCTGTTCGAGATGGCGTCGGAATGTGACGCTCATTATCTCATTACGGGAAATCTGTATCGGGAGTTGAGCCGGCACTCCAAGAAGGAACATGAAGTATTCGAGGTCGAGATGAAGGTCGGGATCCAAAGTTTAATTGGCCCCTTCGCCTACTACCCAGACATCGTCGTTTCCGGTTCTCCGACCAAGACTACGCGACGAGCCGCTTGCCGCACGGAACCGTCGCTCGTCGTAGAGGTGCTGTCGCCCTCGACCGAGCGGCTGGATCGCGGTGAGAAGAAGCTCAATTATCTGCAGATCCCGTCACTGCAGGAATACGTGCTCGTCGCACAGGACAAGCCCAAGGTGGAGATCATGCGACGGAGTACATCCTGGGCAGTCGAGGAACTCTATCCCGGCGACGTGCTGACGCTCGCGAGCGTGGGCTTGACCCTGCCGCTCGCCGACATCTACCGCACCATCACATTCTGACTTTCAAGGGAAGCAAGCACTATGACCCAAGCCCTCAAAGGCGTCCGCATCCTGGACTTCACGCATGTGCAGTCGGGGCCGACGTGCACGCAGCTCCTCGCATGGTTCGGGGCCGACGTGATCAAGGTCGAGCGGCCGGGCACCGGCGACATCACGCGGGGCCAGTTGATGGACGTGCCGAACGTCGATGCGCTGTATTTCACGATGCTGAACCACAACAAGCGGTCGATCACGCTCGACACCAAGAACGCCAAGGGCAAAGAGGTGCTGGAGCGGCTGATCCTCTCCTGCGACGTGCTGGTCGAGAACTTCGGGCCTGGTGTACTCGATCGCATGGGCTTCACCTGGGAGCGCATCCACCAGCTCAACCCGACCATGATCGTCGCCTCGGTGAAGGGCTTCGGCCCGGGACCCTACGAGGATTGCAAGGTCTACGAGAACGTCGCCCAGTGCACCGGCGGCTCGGCCTCGACGACGGGGTTCCGCGACGGGCCGCCGCTCGTCACCGGCGCACAGATCGGCGATAGCGGCACCGGGCTGCATCTGGCGCTCGGCATCGTCACGGCGCTGTTCCAGCGCACCAAGACGGGCCTCGGCCAGAAAGTCACCTGCGCCATGCAGGATGGCGTCTTGAACCTCGCGCGCGTCAAGCTGCGCGACCAGCAGCGCCTCGCGCACGGGCCGCTCACCGAGTACAGCCAGTACGGCGAAGGCATCCCGTTCGGCGATGCAGTGCCGCGCGCGGGCAACGATTCAGGCGGCGGACAGCCGGGGCGCATCCTAAAGTGCAAGGGTGCCGACACAGATCCCAACGCCTACATCTATTTCATCACGCAGACGCCGGTCTGGGGCGCCATCTGCGACATTATCGGCGAGCCCGGCTGGAAGACCGATGCCAACTACGCGACGCCGAAGGCGCGGTTGCCCCGCCTCAACGAGATTTTCGCACGCATCGAGACTTGGACGATGACCAAGACCAAGTTCGAGGCGATGCAGATCCTGAACGAGTTCGACATCCCGTGCGGGCCGATCCTGTCGATGAAGGAACTGGCCGAGGATCCCTCGTTGCGCGCCACGGGAACCGTGGTCGAAGTCGACCATCCGACGCGCGGCAAGTACCTTTCCGTCGGCAACCCGATCAAGCTGTCGGCCAGCCCGACGGTTGTCGAGCGCTCGCCACTTCTGGGCGAGCACACTCTAGAGGTATTGTCGCAGGTGCTCAGGTACTCAGCCGATGAGATCGCCGCGATCAAGGCGTCGGGCGCCACTGAGCCGCCCGCGAAGAAGGCGGCTGCGGAGTAGGGGAGGATCAGGCCATGGCGACAGCACAGCGCACATCGCACAAGCTGTCGGTCGACGCATATCTGGCTGGCGACAACGACGGGCAGTTGCGCCACGAGTTCGTCGATGGGCGCGTGTTCGCGATGGCGGGCGCCAGCGAGCGGCATGGTGTCGTCGTCGTGACGCAGTCATGGTCATCGAAGTTTTGTCACCCACCACAGAGCGGACGGATCGGTTCGAAAAATTCGAGGCCTACACGAG
>JANOJW010000002.1:0-9149 GCA_031418955.1 Hyphomicrobiales bacterium
TGCGTGGCGCCGCCAGCCAACCTCTACGATTACTCATTCCTCGCGCCCTGCCCCTCGTCTGGCCTGCTGATCTCGGGCGAGAAGGACAAGGTGGTGCCGCATGCCTCCGTGGCCGAGCTGTCGGTCAAGACCAAGACGCAGAAGGGCATCAAGCTCGATCACCACGTGATGGCCGGGGCGAACCACTTCTTCGCCGATCAGCTCGACGAGATGAAGGTTCTCGTCGGAGATTACGTCGACAAGCGGATGATCGAGATCCTGAAGGCCAAGGCCGAGAAGGAGTGATCCCCTACGCGGCTGGCAGCGCTGACAGGAAGGCGTCCATGGCGCGGTTGAAGGCTGCGGGCTGGTGCAGGTTTGCCGCGTGGCCAGCGTCTGGGATCACGGATTTGGTGGCACCGGGGATCTTTGCCGCCATGTAGTCGGTTGCCGCGAGGAAGTTGGTGTCGTTGGCGCCGACCAACACCAGCGTCGGCACGCGGATCCCTTCGAGCGAGCGGATCACGGCGTCGTCGCGTTGCGCGAGCATGCCGCGGGCCGCCCCCGCCAGACCCGTCGCGTCGCGATGCCGGCTCTGGCGCACCTCGTCGCTGGTGCCCAGCGCTGCGAGGCCGCGGGCGTCGAGATCGTCGCCGCGGGTGCGGGCACGTGCGTTCCAGGCCTCGCGGGCGTCGTCTTTCTTGAAGCCGGGGCCGGTGTCGAACAGCATCAGCGCGCGTGTGCGTGCGGCGTGGCGGGCGTGGAAGGCGAGCGACATATAGCCGCCGAGCGAGAGGCCGGCGATGACGGCCTGTTTCTCGCCGCAGGCGTCGAGAATGGCTGACATGTCGGCGACCGTGTGGGCTTCCGAGTAAGCGGCGGGGTCGGCCGGGTAGGCGCTCTCGCCGTGGCCGCGCATTTCCCACACGATGATTTTGTAGCGGTCCTTGAAGGCTGCGATCTGGCCGTCCCACATGCGCGCTGTGGCGCTGTAGCCGTGGCTGAGCAGCACGGCTGGGCCCGTCCCATGCACCTCGAAGTGGATGGTGACGCCATTGCGCTCTAGCGTCGGCATGCGGGGCCTCCCTGTCCAGCTTGTGCGTGTCCAGGGAAGCTTAGCACCCCCCGCCGCGCTGCCAATCGGGAAACAGCGTCGGAGTTCACGGAGCGGTTGGCTCGGGGCTCGGTGCGGGTAAGACTTGAGGCGGCGGCCTGCGCGGAGGAAACAGCAGGTGCTGGTAGGCGAGGCCGATGCCGATCAGCACGATGCCGAGGCCGATGAAGGAGAGCGCGCGCCACAGCCCGGTGATGCCGGACAGGTCGAACACGAACACCTTGAACACCGTCAGCAGCACCAGGGCGGCCGAAGCGATGCGGGCCTCGAGGCTGCCGCGGAAAATGCCGTAGGCGAGGAACACCAGGCCGAGCCAGAGCCAGGCCATCGAGTAGGCCCACATCTCAGGCCCGGTGGCGCGGCGCATCGAAAGCCGGATGTCGGCGCCCTGGAAGGCATGGCGCACCTCGAGCGTGACGTAGCCGAAGATCAGCAGCACGGCGGCGATGGCGATGCCAGTGACGTAACCTGCGGGGCGCCAGGGACGCGAGGCGCGTGCGAGCAGCACGGCAGCAAGGCCCGGGAGCAGATAGGCGACGAGCAGCGAGGAGAACACCGTCGGGCCGACGACGAGGTCGCGCGTGAACAGCGGGTTCTCGACAAGACCGAGGCCGACCAGCGCGCCCAGCGTCGAGAGCGCGCCGTAGCCGATCGAGCCGTAGTGGAACACCGGGTTGGCGCGGCCGAGATCGAGCCGCATCAACGCATACGACAGACCGAAGCCGACGAGTGCAAGGAGGCCGATCTCGACGTGACCCGAGCGTGCGGCCAGCGCATCGCCAGCATGCATGGCGTGGTGGATTTCGAAGAAGCAGAGGAGACCGGCGAGCAGCACGGCGGCTGCGTCAGCGAGGCGGGCCGGCGTGTCGGCGCCCTTGCGCTCGAGCAGGCGTGCGGCGCTGTAGAAGGCGACGGCGGGAACGCCATAGCCGACGAGCAGCCAGTTGAGGATCGGCCAGGAGCCGACGCCGCTGCCCATGATGCGCGGGTCCCAGGCGAGGCGCGCGAGCACGACTGCGGCGAGCGCGGTCACGACATGGCGCAGCGCGGGGACGTCGCGGCGCACGGCGACGTAGGCCGTGCCGAGTGCGGCCAGCGAGAGGGCGACGGTGAGATAGCCGCGCGAGAGTGCCGCGACGAGGCCGAACGACAGCGCGGCGATCGCGGCGCTCGCGAAGGCGCCGGTGGCGAGTTGCGTGCCGGGGAGCACGTCGATCTCGGTGCGCTGGAAGCGGTCGGCGAGCAGCGCGAACACGACGCCGAGCACGCTTGCCGCGAAGGCGAACGAAATCGAGGTGTCGAACTGGGTGACGCGCAGGTAGACGAGGACCAGCACCAGCAGCGGCGTCAGCGTGGCGGCGAGCGCATAGAGGGCGGCGGTGGCGAGCGGCAGGGCCTGGCCGCGCATGAGGCGCAGCGTCGAGACCGCGGTGACGGCGAGTGCGGCCAACGACGCGAAGGTGAGATAGCTCACGACATTGTCGGGCACGAGCAGGACGCCCGCGACCTCGTGCAGGAGATAGGTCTTGTCGGCGACCGCGCGCAGGCCCGGCCAGATCAGAATGCTGGCGAGGATCACGACGCCGGCCAGGATCGCGCCAAGGGCGGCGCGCGCCGAAATCCAGGCTGTGGCGAGCAGGATGGCCGCGACGGCGAGCGTGAAGGGCACGGCGGAGGCAAGATCATAGCGGCCAGCGCCGAGCATGATGACGGCGAGCAGCGACATCGGCGCCAGTGCAGCGACGGCAGGCGCATCAGGCTGGGCGTCGTGATCGCGGCGGCCGAAGTGTGGCAGGACGGCGATTGCCGCGGCGGCGAGCGCGAGCTGGATCAGCGTGTGCAGATAACCGCCAAGCGTCCACTCGAAGCTTCGGAACAGCATGGGCTCGACGAACACGAGGCCCCAGACGAAGGCGCCGGCGATGGCGATCAACGCGAGCCACAACCACTGGCGGATGCGCGCGAGGCCGAGCGCGGTTGCGGCGACGACGGCAAGATAGATCACCACCGGCCAGGGTCGCGGATTGGGCGTCGAGACGAGCAGCGGCGCGACGTAGGCGCCGACGAGGCCGAGGCCAGCAAGCGCGGGCCCATGCAGCGCCGAACCCAGCATGGTGCCGACGCCGACGATGCCGAGCAGGATGAAGGCCACGGCCGGGCCGATGAACTCATAGAGCCCGTAGGCCGCGTAGACGGTGCCGAAGAGGCCGGTCGAGCCGGCGGCCGTCAGCACGCTCGGAATGTGCGCGGCGGGGATCGCATCCAGCGACGGCTTGAAGCCCGAGCGGCGGAACCATTCGCCGGACGCCAGCAGCGCCAGCGAGAACAGGCCAGCCATGGCGATGCGCGCGGCGGGGCCGAAGAAACCCTGCTCGATCGCGAAGCGCACCATCAGCAGCGCGCCGAGCGCCAGCGCGACGCCGCCGACCCAGACAGCCCAGCGCGTGCCGAGACGTTCCTCGAGCGAGGCGCCCGACGGGGGCGGCGAGGCGGTCGTCGGCGGAGACGGTGGGGTCGGCGGAGTGACCGGTGGGACCGATCCGGCGCCGGCGGGTGCTACTGCAACCGGGGCGGCAGGGGTGGGCACCGTTGCCTGCGCCTTCGGTTGCCCGCCTGCAACCTGCGCGTCGGCCTCCGGCGATGGCTGGGGCGACGGCAGGCCGACCGGGCTGCCGCGCAGCAGCGCAACCTGATGTTGCAGGTCGCCGATCTTGCCGTCCAGCTTGGCCGCGCGCTCTGCGGTTTCTGCCAGCAGCCAGCGCAGGCGGCCCATGCGGCTCTCCATCAGGATCACCGCAACCACCACCAGCAGAAAGAGCAAAACGAGCATAACTATCATCGATGCAACCTAGCGAAGTCCAAGGCCCAGGATTATCCCACAGGAAATCAGGGTGGGGATAAGTATTTGTTACGTCGCAATATAACATCGTTCAATTGATGAGGCAAGGCGCTCACGGTTTCGTGATCAGGGAATCCTCAGTGCGGGCACAGCTTGTCGATTGTCATCCTCGGGCTTGTCCCGAGGACCCATGTCTCAGCATGCGCAAACCGAGTGAGGTGAGAGCAAGCGCGCAGCGAGTGCATTGAAGTCGCGGCGTCTCAGCGATCTCACTCGACATCGAAGATTGCTGCACCATGGGTCCTCGGGACAAGCCCGAGGATGACCGCCTCAATGCGGAGGTCGGCGACCGAGCCGCGACGCTGCCGGAGCTTGCTCCGCGGCAGGCCACCGGGCACTGTCGGAGCATCTGATTCACCAGCGCATACTTCAGGGCAAAGCCGGCCGCCAGACGCCGGATACACCAGACGTCGGACACAAGGGTGGGGGACGATGGCAGGCAGCGACGAGCCACGGCGCGCGATCGCGTTCACGTTCGGGCTCGAGCGGCTCGGCCTGATTGCGCTGCGGGCGCCGCTCGTTTCGGCGGCGATGATCCTGCTGATCTCGGCGCTGGCCGTGTGGGGCGTCACGCGCCTCAAGGTCGACGACTCGCTCTCCGAGCTGTTCCGCACCAACACCGCCGACTTCCGCCAGTACGAGCAGATCGACCGGCTGTTCCCCTCCAGCGAGTACGACGTGCTGGTGGTGATCGAGGGCGACAAGCTGCTCGAGCGCACGCAGCTGATGGCGGTGCGCAACACCATCACCGACCTGCTGCTGACCGACGGCGTCAATGATCTGGTGTCGATGCTGTCGGCGCGCGGCAAGCCGGACGCGACGGGCTATGCCCCCCCGCTGGTGCCCGACAACGACAAGATGCCCGTAGGCCCCGAGTATGCGGCGATGGTCGCGCGGCTCAAAGCCAACGAGATCGTCGCGGGAAAATTCCTGTCGCCCGACGCCTCTCTCGCGCTGGCCGTGATCGCGCTCGACCGCAAGCTCGTCGAGGAGAAGGGCGCGAAGGACGTGATCGGCGCCATCCGCGAAACGGCGGAGAAGGGCCTCGCCGGCACCGGGCTGAACGTGCAGCTCACCGGCGCGCCGGTGATGCAACTCGAGATCCGCAACGCGGTGGAGCGCGACCGGCTGGTCTACAACGGTCTGGGCTTCCTGCTCGGCGCGGCGATGGCGTTCCTGTTCTTCCGCCGCCTGTCGCTGACGCTGATCGCCGTGCTCGGCCCCTCGATCGCGATCCTGTGGACGCTCGGCGCCCTGGGCGGGCTCGATTTCCGGCTCAATCTGTTCATCAACGTGATCACGCCGCTGATCCTGGTCTCGGGCTTTTCGGACTCGATGCATCTGGTGTTCGCGATCCGCCGCGATGTGATGGCCGGCATCGACCGCGTGACGGCGGCGCGCCGCGCCATCATCGACGTGGCGCCGGCGTGCCTGCTCACCGCCATGAACGCATGCCTGGCGCTCGTCTCGTTCGCGTGGGCCGACAGCGCGCTCATTCGCACGTTCGGCTTCGCGGCGCTGATGGCAGTGGCGATTTCGTATGTCGCCGTCGCCGTGGTGGTGCCGACGCTGGCCGCGCTGCTGATCCGCCCGGAGACGACGCCGGTCGGATCCGGGGACGACGCGCAGGCCGACGGCGGCATCGGCGTGCTGGGCCACATCACGGAAGGCATCGTCGCCACCGTGATCCGCGCGCCGGCGCTGTTCTCGGCTCTGGGCCTTCTGGCGGTGATCGCGACGGGCTTTGCCTACACGCGACTGGTGCCGAGCTATCGGCTCGCCGATCAGGTGCCCGACAAGGAACAGGCGCTCGCCGCAACCGGCAAGCTCGATCAGAAGCTCACCGGCGCCAATCCGGTGCACGTGATGATCCGCTGGAACGAGGGAGCGACCCTGTTCGATGCAGCGACCCTCGATGTGATCGCCAAGGCGCACGGCATCCTCGAACGGGAAGCCGGGCTTGGCAACGTGTGGTCGCTCGAGAGCCTGCGGCGCTGGCTCGCCGACACCGGCGACACCAGCGTCGAGACCGTCCAGCGCTATGTCGGCGTGCTGCCGAAGGACCTCGTGCAGCGCTTCATCAATCAGCCCGAACGCGCGGTGCTGGTGACTGGCCGGCTGCCCGATGTGGATGCCAGCAAAATCCTTCCCGTGGTCGAGAAGATCGACAAGGCGCTGGAGCCGTTGCGCAAGGCGAACCCCAGCTATGAGATCGCGGTGACGGGATTGCCGGCGATTGCGGCGAAGAACTCCGCGCGACTGATCAGCGAGCTCAACTGGGGGCTCGTCGGCGACATGTTCGTAATTTTTATTTTTCTCGGCATCGCGCTGCGCTCACTGCTGGCGGGCCTGACGAGCATCCTGCCGTCGCTGTTCCCGATCTTTGCGACAGGGGCACTCATGTGGGCGGGCGGCGAGGGCCTGCAGTTCGCCTCGATCATCGCCATCACCGTGGCGTTCGCGCTGGCCATCGACTCGACGATCCACTTCCTCAACCGCTTCCACCTCGAGGAATCGCGCCCGGGCGTTACCTCGACCAACGAGGCGCTGATCCGCACGGTGCATCACATCGGGCCGGCGGTCGTTCTCACCACCATCGTGCTGGCGCTGGGCCTGGGCGTGACGATCCTCTCGCACCTGCCGTCGCTGCGCCTGTTCGGACGGCTCGCCGGCATCTGTCTGCTGGCCTCGCTGATCGGCCAGCTGGTGATCCTGCCCGCGACGATCGCGCTCTACCGGCGCTGGCGGCCGTACACGCACGCGACCAGCTGAGCCGCCACGCGGGTCACGTGTGCGTTTCGGTCTGGGCAGGGATCGGCGCGACACCGGGGCAGGCGCGGTGTGGCCGACCGTCGCCGATGCGTCTGGCGGCGTTGCGGGTGGGCAGCCGAAGCGCCGACGAGAATCGCGCTTCGGCCGGGAAAACGGAAGCGCTCCTCAGCGCACCTCGACCGTGAAGGCAACTTCCGCCTTCTTGTTCTCGGCGCCGCCGCGCACGATCACGTCGCCGCAGCGATGTGCCTGTGAAAATCCGCCGACAAAGCAGTTGCGCGTGTCGATCGTGAAGTCGAGCGCGCGCTTGTTGGGCAGGCGGTTGATGTCGATCGGCTCGTTCTTGGTCAGATCCTTGTCGAAGATCTCGAGGCGGATGGTGTGCCGGCCCGGCGCCACGCGCTTGACGAGGCTCCAGTTCGGCGTGATCTGCTCGGCCTGCTTGGCAACCGGGCTGACGATGGGTGCACCGCCCGCGATGGTCGCCTGGGCGAAGAAGTCCGCCTTGCTGAAGACGTCGAGCTTGTCGAGCGCCTTGACGCTGCGCACGGTGACGATGACGTCGCGCTGCGGCGCTTGCGCAACGAGCGGGCTGGCCACGACCGCGAGCCCCGATACGACGCCGAGCGTTGCGACGCCGAGCCGGCGCAGACGTGCGTAATCACTTGCGTTAGACATTCGTGTTCTCCATCCCTTGGATCTTATCATTTGCAACTACACCGGGCGGGAGCGGCGCTGTGCTGTGCCCATCCGATAACCTCCATTTGAACGAAACAATGTCGTCGAATCCAGGGCGATGTTCAGGCTAGAAGCCGTCATCACGTCGTTATGATCAGGCCAAGCGGATTGCTCGACCTCTGGCGCGCCGGGCCGATCAGGGCGTAGTGTCGTCCATTCGCCCCCGACGACAGGCCCCATCGACAGACCAGCACGACCGGAGAGCACGCATGACCTTCACCATGGCCGGGCGCTCAGCGCTCATCACCGGGGGCAGCAAGGGGCTCGGCCTCGCCATCGCCGAGACCTTCCTCAAGGCCGGCGCCAACGTCGCCATCACCGCGCGCGGGCCTGAGGCGCTTGAGCAGGCGCGCGCCACACTCGCCAAGGTGGGCAAGGGTAAGGTGCTCGCTGTCGCGGCCGACATCCGCAAGGCTGCAGATTGCCAACGGCTGTTCAAGGAAGCCGAGACCGCGCTCGGCCACATCGACGTGCTGGTCAACAACGCCGGCACCTCGCAACGCGGGCCCTTCGAGCAGGTGTCCGACGAGCTCTGGCAGGACGATCTGGATCTCAAGCTGTTTGCGGCCATCCGCCTCGCCCGGCTGGCGCTTCCCGGCATGAAGGCGCGCCGCTTCGGCCGCATCATCAACGTGCTGAACACGGGCGCCAAGGCGCCGCCCGCCGAAGGCGCGCCGACCGCCGTCACGCGTGCGGCCGGCATGGCGCTGACCAAGGTGCTCGCCGGCGAAGGCGCCAAGCACAACGTGCTGGTCAACGGCTTGCTCGTCGGGCGCATCGAGAGCGACCAGTGGGCGCGCCGGCACGCGGCCGAACAGGCCAAGGGCAGCAACCAGACGATGGAGAGCTACTACGCCGACATGGGCAAGGGGCTCCCGATGGGCCGTCTGGGCACGGCGCAGGAGTTCGCCAACGCCGCCCTGTTCTTAGCCTCCGACGCCGGCTCCTACATCACCGGCACCGCCATCAACGTCGACGGCGGCTTGTGTCCGGTTGTGTGAGATCGCGCGCCCGCAGCATCTAGGCCATATCATCGGCGGCCTGCAGGGCGGCCCCGCTATCGATGGAGTTCCAGCGCCTCACCAAGACACGTCCCTTCGGTGCAGGCGGCGGCGGTCAGCGCGCTCGTGGACAATGAAGAGAACGCGCACTTCCGCTTCGTCGAACTCATAGACGAGTACGAACGGTGTCGTGCCGACGTGATAGGTGTAGAGGCTCAAACGCTCGTCGTGACGGCCACGGTGCGGATGCTCGGGACAGTGCCGTGGAGCGTATCGTGTACGATGCGTTCTTTCTCCTGAGCGACGGGAATGCCGAACTTCTCAGCGCCCTGCTCGAGCATTGACTGGAAGAAGGCATGCGCGCTGGCAGCGATACGCACCTGCCTCATGACGCAGATTGGGCCTTCGCCTTCAGGCGATCGAAGAAGGCATCCATGTCGGTACGGTACTCGGGCAGAGACAGCGTGCGTCCGTGCTTGAAGTCCTCGCGTCCGCGTTCGATGCCAGCGAGCTCTTCGGGTGTGAACTCAACCGGCTCGACATTGGTCGCGACAGCTTCCACACGTGTGACGAGGTCTGCCTGAACTTCCTCCGGCAGGAGTGGCCACAGCTCGACGATGCGATCCAATGCCTTGGTTGTCATGCC
>JANOJW010000003.1:0-3038 GCA_031418955.1 Hyphomicrobiales bacterium
GCGCACTTCTTCACCGGCACGCCCGACGACCTTACCAAGGACGAGGCGGTGATGAAGCTGATCTAGGAGGACGACGGCACCATCGAACCCGAGCGCCGCAAGGCGATCTGGAAGCAGGCGCAGCAGCGCATCGCGGATGAGGCCTACTGGGTGTCGCTGTTCACGTATGCCAAGTACTACGTCTACTCGAAGGAACTCGACTTCAAGGCGACGTCCGACGAGATCCCGCAGTTCTTCAAGGCGAAGTGGAAGTGAGCTTGACCTTAGCGCGGGACCGGGTCGAAGGTATGGCGAGTTCCCCCAACCGCTGGAGTTCGTCGATGACCGTTTTCCGCGCTGCAGCCCGCGCTACCAAGACCCAACCGTCGACCACCTTCACCGGCACCGTGTTTGCCGACGAGGTGGTGGTCGGCGCGAAACCGTCGCGCATGCGGGCGACGCGGGTGTCGTTCACGCCGGGCGCGCGCACGTTCTGGCACACGCATCCGGTCGGGCAGACGCTGTTCTGCCTGTCGGGCACGGGTCGCTATCAGGAGGACGGTGGTCCAGTCGTCGAGTTGACGCCGGGTGACACGGTCGTGATCGCGCCGGGCGTGCGGCACTGGCACGGGGCGGCGCCCGACCATTTGTTCTCGCATCTCGCCATGTCGGAAGTTGCCGACAACGGGGATGGCACGAAGTGGCTCGAGGCGGTGTCGGACGCCGACTACCGCCGCAAGCCGTTGGCGGCCTGACCGCGTTCACGGCTGAACCTCATGGGACAATCGAAACCTGAACCGATCGTGGCGGCTCAAGGCCGCTGCCCGATCTGCAAGGACGCGACGGAGCCGGCCTACAGGCCGTTCTGCTCGAAGCGGTGTGCCGACGTCGATCTGTCGCGCTGGCTGCGGGGGGCCTATCTCATCCCCGGCGGCCAGGCGGACGCGGACGAGGACGGCGACGATGAGCATGCGAGCCGGACCATTGCCGATCAGAAGGATCGCACCGATGAAGATGGCTGACATTCCGTTCGGCACCACGGACTGGTCGACGGTGGAGCCGACCCTGCACAAAGGCGAGACAGGCTCGGCGACCTGGCGCACGCGCACGTTCGGTGGCATCCGGGTGCGGATGGTCGAGTATTCGCCCGGCTACCTCGCCGACCACTGGTGCGAGAAGGGGCACATTCTGCTAGTGCTCGAGGGCGAACTCGAGACGGAGCTGGCGGATGGGCGGCGCTCGGTGTTGATGCCCGGCCAGAGCTATCAGGTGGCCGACGGCGCCGAGCCGCATCGCTCGCGTACAGGTGCGACGGGCGCGCGGCTGTTCATCGTGGATTGACGGGGGCGGTTACTGCTGCTGGGTGGGCAGGTCGCGGAAGCGGATCAGGCGCCGGTTCTGGTCGTCCCAGAGCGTCAGGTAGGCGCACTGCAGGCTTTCCATCAATGTCAGGCGATTGATGTGGGCGAGTTCGGGCAAGTCCGCCATGCACTCCTGCAAGCGATAATTCGGCACCATGCTGTTGAGATGGTGGATGTGGTGGAAGCCGATGTTGCCGGTGAACCAGCGGAAGACTGTGGGCAGGTCATAGAACGAGCTGCCGTGAACCGCGGCCACCTGAAAATCCCAGTCCTTCTTTTCGTCCCACAACGTCTCTTCGAACTGATGCTGGATGAAAAACAGCCAGCCGCCGATCGCGGAGGCGACGATCAGCGTTGGGATGGTGAGGATTGCCAAGGCCTTGAGACCGATGGCAAGCGCGAGAAGGCCATACACCACGAGGATCGCGACATCGAGGCCGATGACGCTCTTCCAGCAGTCCTTGAGCGGGAGCGGGTGGCCCCACGGCAGTCGCTGCAGGATCATGAAGAAGCCCGGCACACCGACGAGGAACAGAAACGCTGGATTACGATAGATGCGGTAGCGCAGACGGGCCCATCGGCCGAGCGCCAGATATTCAGCGACGGTCAGTGTCTTGATGTCGCCTGCGCCGCGCTTGTCGAGATTTCCTGACGAGGCGTGATGCTGGGCGTGGGCACGCCGCCAGAGCATGTAGGGCGTGAAGGTCAGCAGGCTCATCAAGCGGCCGACCGTATCGTTTGCGGTGCGGGAAGCGAAGTAGGACCCGTGTCCGCAATCGTGTTGGATGATGAAGCAGCGGACGACCAGGCCGCCGATGGGGATGGTGAGGATTACGGCCAGCCAAACGGACCGGTCGGCCAGCCAGACGACGAGGGCGGCAAGCGCCAGCAGGGGGAGCAACGTGGAAGCGATCTGCCAGCCGGCCCTCCAGAGTGAGGGAAGCCGATAGGCAGTGCAATGCTGCGCGTAGCGCCGCACGGCGGCCTTGCGGTCGAGCGCGGAGTCGATGTCCGCCCCGTTGGCCGCGCCGGCGGCCCCCACGTATTTCTGCAAGCGCGGTCTCTTTCCCCTCGTGGACGCCGTTTTCCGGCGACTCACCCCCGAACCCGCAGGTCGCATATCACGCCCGCCCCGCGATGGCGACGGCACGAGACGCCGCGGATCGGCGAAAGTGTCATTCGAGCGCCACCGGGTGCGCACTGAGGCAACACTTGGTCGCGAAGTAGCACTTGAGAAACCAACCGGACGCTTCGAATGCAGCAATGGATACAAATGGTCGTACCGCGCAACCTTGGAGTAATGGAGAAGTTACGCATTCATCTGGCAGATTTACGACAATTATCCAAGATTTACTTGATGGTTTCATTCCGATACATCTTGAGTTCTATGCCGTTTTACTTGTCTTTAATTGGTGGCACCTAGTATCACCCTCAGTTCAGCGCTGCAAACCAACTGGCTGGCGAACTGAACGGCCGAAAAACGGCAGAGCAACAGAGAGAGTGGAGACTACAGTCATGAAGACCCTTGCAAAGTTCGCGAAGTGCGAGTCGGGCGCTACGGCCATCGAGTACGGCCTGATCGCCGCCCTGATCGGCGTTGCCATCATCACCGTCGTGAATAACGTCGGCACCGAAGTGAAGGGCACCTTCACCGACGTCGACACGGGCCTCAAGAAGCGCGTCAGCCCGTAATCCGAA
>JANOJW010000004.1:0-3849 GCA_031418955.1 Hyphomicrobiales bacterium
CGGCGCCCGGCCTCAATCCCCATAGAGCCCGCTGCACCGCCACGCCCTACCTCCCGCGACTTCGTGCATTGGCGCTTCTCCGACGCCGGCCTACAGTGTGTGGCGACGGCATCGTGGGCCGGCGTCCGAGAAACCTGCACAAAAGCGGACGCGAGACTTCAACAGGAGCGCTATTGTGTAGGCTTCCGTACGTCGGCCCCGGTGTGCGAGGATGCGCTTGCGATGGGCCGACATCCGGAAATCGCTTGTCGCAATGGACGTTGCTCTGAGTAGATTCCGAGCCTCCCGAGCTCGAACAAGCGAAGCTAAGACCCAGCCATGAATCCGCCGGGCGAACACTGACGACGCATGGCCGTCCGCCGACGCGACCTTGGACATCGTCGTGTGACGGCAGCTGATAGCGCCAACAGCAGAAGGCGAAGAAGCGCCATGCGTGATACTCGACAGAGCTCTTCAGCGGAACCTAAGTTGGTGTCCGCACATGCCAAATCTGTCGACACAATCGGCGGAGCGGGGACCGTTCTGGCTGTGAATGGCGGCTCATCGAGCATTCGGTTCGCGCTGTATGACGCGACCGTGCCACTGCGGCGGCGGCTGGCCGGCAAGGTCGATCGCTTAGGCCTCAGCGGCACGACTTTGACCGCCGAGGACGCCTCAGGACAACTGCAGGACAGTCGCGCTATCGACACTGTCGATCGCCTGTCGGCCGCCGGATTTCTGCTTGATTGGCTTGCAGCCCAGCCCGAGTTCGGGCCGGTCAAAGCTGTCGGACACCGTGTGGTGCATGGGATGGCACGTAGCGAACCCGCGCCGGTCACGCCGGAACTGCTCGATGAGTTGCGCCGCATCACGCCCTACGATCCCGAGCATCTGCCGCTCGAGATCGAGTTGATCGAAGCCATCCGCCAACGCCATCCCGCGTTGCCTCAGGTCGCGTGCTTCGACACTGCATTTCACCGCACCATGCCGCGGGTCGCTAGTCTGATGCCGATCCCGCGACGCTACGAGGCGGCGGGTGTTCGTCGCTATGGCTTCCACGGCTTGTCCTACGAGGTCCTCATGGAGGAACTCGTGCGTCTCGACGATCCGGCGGCAACGAAGGGGCGCGTAATCCTTGCCCATCTCGGCAATGGCGCAAGCTTGGCTGCCGTACGCGACGGCCGCAGCATCGACACCAGCATGGGCTTCACACCAGCGTCCGGATTGGTGATGAGCCGTCGCTCAGGGGACGTGGACCCGGGATTGGTCTCCTACCTCGCGCGCACCGAGCACATGAGCGCAGTGCGCTTTCAGGACATGGTGAACCACGCGTCGGGTCTGCTGGGTGTTTCCGAAACCAGTTCCGACCTGCGCGAATTGCTCGCAGTGGAACTCGAAGACGTACGTGCGGCGGAAGCCGTTGCGCTGTTCTGCTATCAGGCCAAGAAATGGATCGGCTCATTTTGTGCAGCTCTCGGTGGACTGGATACGCTGGTCTTCGCTGGCGGCATCGGCGAAAATTCAGCTGTCGTGCGCCAGCGCATTTGCTCAGGCCTGGTCTTTCTCGGCATTGAACTGAGCGAGGACCGCAACGCGAGCAATGCATCGTTGATCTCGACGGACGCCAGTCGGGTCGCCGTGCGTGCCGTTCGCACCGACGAAGAGCTGATGATCGCGCGGTCGACCTTGCGCGCACTTGGGCTCGACGCAGGGACGTCAGTTGCATGAAGAAGCTGATCGTCTTTGACCTGGATGGCACGCTTGCTGAAAGCAAATCGCCTGTTGACGCCGAGATGGCAGCACTGCTGCGCGATCTGCTCGGTATCGTCAAAGTCGCCGTGATTTCTGGCGGAAACTGGCCGCAGTTCGAGCAACAGTTGATCTCGGGTCTGCCGCCTGACGCAGATCTCGTGAACTTGTCTCTTCTGCCCACCTGTGGAACAAAGTTCTTCCGCTTCGATGTGAGTTGGAAGCAATTGTACTCGGAAGACTTCACGGACGAAGAAAAAGAGATCGTTGTCCGCGCGTTGCGGCGCGCATTGGAAAGTTCAGGCTTCGGCGCCGAACGGATCTGGGGCGAGCAAATCGAGGATCGTGGGAGCCAGTTGACGTTCTCCGCGTTGGGTCAGCAGGCCCCGTTGGACGCAAAGAAGGCTTGGGATCCAGATTTTTCAAAACGCACGGCGATGAAAGCCGCACTCGATAAGCTCATCCCAGAATTTTCCATTCGTATGGGCGGCACAACGTCGGTCGATGTCACCAGGCTCGGCATCGACAAGGCCTACGGGATCAGAAAGCTACGCGACATTCTGGGCGTATCGATCGGCGAGATGATCTTCATCGGCGATGCGTTGTTCCCGGGTGGCAACGACTATCCGGCCAAGGAGGCCGGAGTTGTTACGATCCAGGTCGGAGACCCCAATGAGACGAAGCGGGTGATCGAGGCCATCATCGCGTGCCTGACACCCGATCAAACCCTGCAGCTTCGTCAGGACACCCGATGAGCGGCTTTCAACTGCAGCGCCTGGGCATGGTGATGGAGCCGGAGCCGGGCAATCCCATGGAAATCGACGGCGTACTCAACCCGGCCTCGGCGCGAGGTCCGGATGGTCACCTGTATCTCTTTCCGCGACTGGTCGCGCGCGGCAACTACTCGCGCATCGGCATCGCTCGCGTTCTTTTCAACGACGCCGGTGACCCCGTTGGAGTCGAGCGACTAGGGATCGCGCTGGAACCCGATGTCGACTACGAGCGTCGAGGGGACGGCACCAGCGGCTGCGAAGATCCGCGCGTTACTTTCGTCGAACCCCTGCGGCGTTACATCATGAGCTACACCGCGCATTCCGCGGACGGCCCGCGCATTGCGCTCGCGATATCCGAAGACCTGCTCCGCTGGCAGCGTCTGGGGTTGGCTGAATTCTGGCCTTACGAAGGCATTCAGTTCGCAGGTATCGACAACAAGGATGCCAGCGTCTTTCCGGTCGCCATTCCCGATCCATCGGGACAGTTGTCGATGGCCATCGTCCACCGGCCCCTCTTTCCCGGCTCACGTCCGGAAGAGATGGCGTGCCAATTCGGACCGCGCTTGGTCGATCTCCATCACGAAAGCATCTGGATTTCCTATTGTTCGACGGCCATGGCGGACTGTGAACCCTTCAATCTTCATCAGTTCGGGTCGCATCATCGGCTGGCAACCCCGGTTGAGGCCTGGGAACGGCTCAAGATCGGTGGCGGCACACCACCCATTCTGACCCGGCACGGTTGGCTGACGGTCTATCACGGCGTCAGCGAGCGTTCAGCGCTGCCCAACTCTCCCCGCGCATTGTGCTACTCGGCGGGTGTGCTGGTGCTTTCGGAAGAGTTTCCGCACATCATTCGCTATCGTTCGCGCGAACCGGTGTTGACTCCGGAAACACCTCAGGAACGCAACGGTGTCGTCGCCAACGTCGTGTTCCCGACCGCCATTGATCGGCGCGACGACCTCGGCACTCCCGATCGCTTCGACGTATATTATGGCATGGCTGACAACCGGATCGGCGTGGCGCGCCTCGATGTTCCCGAGCATCTGCCGCAGGGCGCAATCGCCAATCGACCGAGCGCAAAAATATAACTGTTCGAGTCTGCGGCCGGCAGTGCGCAGCGCCGGCGGAAAGCGAGTTGAAATGGCAACGACAGAGAAAACCCGAACTCTCGATCCGGCGCAGATGCGAAGGATGGATGCCTATTGGCGGGCGGCCAACTACCTCTCTGTCGGCCAGATTTATCTATACGACAATCCGTTACTGAGAGAGCCACTCACACTAAAGCACATCAAGCCACGCTTGCTCGGCCAGTGGGGCACGACGCCGGGGCTCAATTTCATCTACGTGC
>JANOJW010000005.1:0-28667 GCA_031418955.1 Hyphomicrobiales bacterium
CGGGCCCTGTGCGGCGGCGTCGAGGCCGCTGCTGCGCGTCCAAACCGGCGCGAGCCACTGCGCGACCGGCCACGCCAGCGCGTGCGAGGCGATAGCTGCGACGGCGACGATTGCCCAAGGGCTGGCGCCACCAGCGACGCCAAGCATGCCGGCGAAACGACGCCAGTTGAGGCGCAGGTCGTGTGCGACGAGCCAAAGGAAGGAGCCGGTTGCGGGCTTCATGCGGCGATCGCCTCCGGCTGGGTGAGCGAGAGAAATACGGATTCCAGAGTTGCGCCTTTAGATGCCGACCCGCTACCGGTGGGCGCGCCTTCAGACGGCGGCCCGCTACCGGCGCTGTCAGCCTGCAACCTCAGCTCGGCCATGGTGCCTTCGGCAACGAGTCGGCCGCGGGCGACGATGCCGATGCGGTCGGCGAGGCGTTCGGCGACCTCGAGGATGTGCGTCGTCAGGATGATGGTCGCGCCAGCCTTCACGCGCGCGGCGAGCAGGTCCTTGACGTTGCGGGCGATCGCCGCGTCGAGGCCGGTCAGCGGCTCGTCGAGCATGATCAGCTGCGGCTCGTGGATCAGCGCGCCGGCCAGCGCCACCTTCTGCTTCATGCCGCGCGAGAAGCCCTCGCAGCGCTGATGGCGGACTTCTCCGAGCTGCAGCATGTCGACGAGATCGGCGGCGCGCTTCTCCGCGATGCTGGGGGCAACGCTCCAGAGGCCCGCCACGAATTCCAGGTATTCGAGCGGCGACAGCTTGTCGTAGAGCATCGGCTCGTCGGGCAGCCAGGCCATGATGCGCTTGGCGGCAATAGGATCAGCCACCGCGTCGATGCCGAAGATTCGGATCGCGCCGGCGTCGGGTTTCATCAGGCCGGCGGTCATGCGCAAGGTCGTGGTCTTGCCGGCGCCGTTGGGGCCCAGCAGGGCGTAGAACGTTCCGGCTGCGATCTCGAGATCGAGGCTGTCGACGGCAGTCTTTGGGCCGAACACCTTGCGCAGGCCTTGCAGAGAGACGGCGGGGGACGACATAGCGGCACCTCGATTGGGCGGAGTCGGGGGCGAGACGGCGATCGTAAACCTGCCGGGTTTGCAGTCGCGTTAAAGTCGCAGCACTGGTTCGTTGCCGGGCGGTCGACGATCGTATCAAATCGGCGCACCGTGGTTTGTGGGGTGGCAAAAGCGCGCGATGAGAACACTGACGACATCGGAGGCGCGGCGGATCTGGCTTGGCGCGCAGCGGCTCGACGAGGCGGCGCCGTTCGGCTGCGGACCCGACGCGACGCGGCGCGCGATCGAGCATCTGGGCTACGTGCAGATCGATACGATCAATGTGATCGAGCGCTGCCACCACCACATCCTGTTCACGCGGATTCCGGGCTATCGGCGGGACGATCTCGATCAGGCGCAGCGCATCGACAAGTCGGTGTTCGAGTACTGGACGCATGCGCTCGCCTACGTGCCGACGTCGGCGCTGCCGCTTTTCCTACCCACGATGCGCCGCCACAAGCGCGAACCCGGCCGCTGGTATGAAAGCGTCGACGCGAGCACGCTGCGCCGGGTGTTGCGTCGCATCCGCACCGACGGGCCGCTCACTCTGCGCGACATCGACGATGGAGAACGGATCGAGAAGGATCACCCGTGGGCGAGCCGGAAGCCCGAGAAGCGTGCGCTGCAGCTGGCGTTCTATGGCGGCGATCTCACCGTCAACGCGCGCACGGGCATGCTGAAGAGCTATGAGCTGCTCGACCGGCATTTCGGCTGGCCGAAGCGGCCAAAGCCTGCGAGCGAGGCAGAGGTCGTCGCCTACCTGCTGGACCGGGCGCTGCGAGCGCAGGGCGTCGTGAACCTCGAGTCGATATGCTACCTCGACGCCAAGCGAAAGTCCGCGGTGCGCGCGCTGATCGAGAGCCGCGTACGACGCAAGGAGCTGCTTCCTGTCGCCATCGACGGCGCCGGTGAGCACTGGGTCGCGCCTGCGACACTCGAAGCCATCGCGCCGCCGAACGAAGAACCCGTGCATCTGCTGTCGCCGTTCGATCCGCTGGTGATCCAGAGGAAGCGCCTGCAGCAGTTCTTCGGCTACGAGCACCGCTTCGAGGCCTATGTGCCGAAAGACAAACGCGTGCTCGGCTATTTCGCGCTCCCCGTTCTGGTCGGCGACCGCATCGTGGCGGCGATCGACCTCAAGTGCGACCGCGACCAGGGCAAGCTACTCGTGCAGCAGTGGACCTGGATGGACCGCCGGCCGTCGAAAGAGTTGAAGCGCCGCATCGAAGGCGCGCTCGACCGCTTCGAGGCGTTCCAACTGGCGGGACGTGGCGACGCGGCGGGCTGATTGCGGGCAGTCGCATTACCACGCGGTTGTCATCCTCGCGCTTGTCGCGAGGACCCATGGTGCAGCAATCTCAATTGTTTCCGTTGCTCACCAAGATGCTGAGGCTCCCCTCGAAACCAAGCGCTCTAGGCTACCGGTACTCTCCGATCTCTCACCATTCGCAAGCTGAGAAATGGGTCCTCGGGACAAGCCCGAGGATGACAAACGTTTGGACTGTGCCTGGTCTCTATTTTCCCCACGGAATCCGCGCCGTGATCACCACTCGCCGAAGCGGTAGCCGCGCTGCTTGGCACCGCCGGTAGCGCTGACGATGAAGGCGTCGGTGACGGCGTCGGTGACGGTGGTGCGGGTGCGGCGGGAGAGCGCCCAGTCGAGCAGACGATCTTTCATTTCTTCGCGGATCTCGGCGTGCGAGGCGGCGCGGCCCAGATCGTTCTGCTCCTGCGGGTCGGCATCGAGATCGAAGAGCTGCGGTGGGAAGCGCTCGAAGTGCACGTATTTCCAGCGCCTTGTGCGCACCATGAAACCGCGCGCCTCGTCCACCTCGAGACCCAGATGCTTTCGCGCGTGGCGCAGCGCGAAGTCGCTGTCGCAGAACACGGCTTCGCGCCAGGCGCCCTGCTGCCGCGCCTCGAGTAGGGGCCGCAGCGAACGGCCTTCGAGGCGTTCGGGCGCGGGCGTGCCGCCGGCGAGATCGAGGAAGGTCGGCGCCAGGTCGATGGCCTCGACGAGGGCGTCGAGGGTTTTCCCGCGCGAGGCATCGGCGGCGCTTCGTGGATCGCAGACGATCATCGGCACGCGCACGACCTCCTCGTGGAAGAGGTCCTTCTCGCCGAGCCAATGGTCGCCGAGATAGTCGCCGTGGTCGCTGGTGACGACGATCACGGTATTCGCGATCTCGCCACTTGCTTCCAGATGCGCGATGAGCCGTCCGACATGGGCGTCGAACTGCGTGATCAACCCCATGTAGGTGGGGATCACCGTCCGGCGGACCTCGGGCCGCGCGAAGTTCACACTCTCCTCGTGGCGCATGAAGGCTGCGATCACGGGATGGGAGTTTTCGCGCTCGGCCTCGGATTGGTTCGCCGGAATCACATGCTCGGGGCCGTACATGGCGTGATAGGGCGCGGGCGCGATGTAGGGCCAGTGCGGCTTGATGTAGGAGACGTGCAGGCACCACGGCTGCCCGCCGCGGGCCTTCGCCAAGAACTCCAGCGCGCGGTCCGTCATGTAGGCGGTCTCGGAGTGCTCCTCCTTGACGCGCGCAGGCCGGCGCGCGTTGCGCATCTCCCACCCCGACAGCACCTCGCCGTTGTCGCCGGTCACCGAGTTAGCCCAGGAATGCCAGGGATTTTCGCCTGGATAGCCGAGCTGGCGTAACCACCGGTTATAGGCTGGATCGCCGCCATAGAGCTTGCCGTCGACCTCCGGGTGCAGGCCGTCGTCGCGTTCGAAGGCCTCAAAGCCGCACTGCCAGTAGGGCAATCCCGGATTGGTCTCCGGCGATATCCCCAGCGCCTGCATGGAGGCCAGATCGGGCTTGAAATGCGTCTTGCCGACGAGGACGACGCGGTAGCCCTGCGGGCGCAGATAGTCGCCCATGGTGCGCTCGTCGATGCGCAGCGGGAAGTTGTTGTAGGTCGCGCCGTGCGTGAAATTGTAGCGCCCCGAGTAATAGCTCATGCGTGAGCCACCGCAGACGGGGGCCTGCACGAACGCGCGGCTGAAGGCGACGCCCTTCGATGCCAAACGGTCGATATGCGGCGTCCGGATGTGCGGGTGCCCGGCGTGGCCCAGATAGTCCCAACGCAGCTGATCGGCCATGATGAAGAGGATGTTGGGTTTTCCGGGTGCGGTCATGCGGGCGGCGGCTCCTGGCGTCTGATGCTTCGCGATGCTATCGACCGGGGCGGCTCATGGCGAGCCTCGCGCAATGGGAGTGAACTGCCGTGCCGGCCACCGATGGCACAGCCGCAGGCGCCGCGGCGTCCTGGACCGCGCAAGTCCTGAGCATTTTTCCGGAGATGTTTCCGGGGCCGCTTGGTGTGTCCATCACCGGCCAGGCGTTAGCTGCGGGCAGATGGCAGCTCGAGCCCCGCGACATCCGAGAGCACGGTCTTGGCCGTCATCGGACAGTCGACGATACACCGGCCGGCGGCGGGCCCGGCATGGTGATGCGGGCCGATGTGCTCGCCGCAGCGATCGATGACGCGCGCGCAGCAAGCCCCGGCTTGCCGGCGATCTACCTGTCCCCGCGAGGCGAGCGCTTCACGCAGGCGATGGCGCGCGAATTAGCGGCGGGCCCCGGCGTGCTGCTGCTGTGCGGCCGCTTCGAGGGCATCGACGAGCGCGTGATCGAGGGGCGCGGACTGCGCGAAATCTCGATTGGCGACTACGTGCTATCTGGCGGCGAGATCGGGGCGATGGTGCTGCTCGATGCGTGCGTGCGGCTGTTGCCGGGCGTGCTCGGGGCCGCGGAGTCGCTCAGCGAGGAGAGCTTCGAGGCGGGGTTGTTAGAGTATCCGCAGTATACGAGGCCGCGCGCGTGGGAGGGGCGCGAGATTCCCGACGTGCTGCTCTCGGGCGATCACGGGCGCATCGCCAAGTGGCGGCGCGCCGAGGCCCAGCGTCTGACGCGAGAGCGCCGGCCGGACCTGATGCCTCCGCCGCGACGTGAGGACTGAAGCCCGCGACGGGAGTTCGGAATGCCGGCACGCAAAACCGTCGAGGCCAGCACCAAGTGCGAGCCGCGAGTCTTTCTTCAGAGACGATCGGTCAGTTCTTCGCCGCGCCATTGCCTTTAGGCTTGGGCGAGCTTGCAAGTTCGATGGTGAGGGCGCGCTCGAGCATACGCGGCATGTGGTTGTCGAGCCACTCGCGCACCATCGGCCGCAGCAGGTCGACGACGCGTTCCTCGATGGAACTCATCGGCATCAGTTGACCGGTGGCAGCAGGGGCGGTCGCTGGGACTGGGGCCGGCGACTTCGGTGCAACGGGCGCGGGCGGCGTCAGCGGCGCATTGAGGATGACCGGGGCTGGTAGGGGTGGCTGTGCCGTCGGAGGTGCCGATAGGGGGCCCGACGTGGAAGCCGGGGCCGGCGTCATGGCCGTGGCGGGGACGGAATGCGGCAGTGGCGTTGCAACAGGTACCGGCGTTGACTGTGCCGAGGGAGCCGACGCGGTCGCTGCCACCGGGTTCGCATGGGGCGACAGTCCGGCCAGGATCGCATCGGACTTCTTGATGGCATGCGGAGTTGGCGTCGGCGGCGCCGTGTCGACCGGCCAGGGCGCCACGGGGCGCACCGCATCGACTGCGGGTGACCTGGCAGTGGCCGCAGCTGTCGCCGCAACTGGAACCGGCGGCATCACCAGTGCGGTGGGTTTCACTATCGGAGCGGTTGCTTCGACAGGTTTAGCCTCTGCCGGCCTGGCGGCTGTGGCAGCGCCATTCAGCGCATTCATGGCGTCAGGCAGCCTGGTGTCGGGCAGCTTTGTGTCAGGCAGCTTTGCGGGCGCTTCCGTCATTTTGTGATGGCCCGACGACAACTCCGGTCGCGCCATGATGGGCTGCAACGGCTTGATCGCGGCCGCGTCGACGGGCGTCGGCGCTAAATGCTGGGCAGCCGGTCGCGGCTCATCGCGACCCGGTATCACTGCTCCGAGATCGGCAGGTGACTTGACCGGATGGCCAGGCTTGGCGGTCACCTCGAGGCTCGCACCCGCCGGCGGGAAAAACGGCAGCGGCGTCGGCTTCGGCGCGGCAGGGCGCGAGGTCGGCGTATCGTCTGCGAGGCTCAGCACGTCATCGAGCGAGGCAGCGCCAACCTTCAGCGGCGCGGGCGACGCCGAAGGCGCCGGCGATGACGGGCGAGGCGAGGCTGTCGGAGCCGGCATCGACGGCGCAACCGGCACTGTCCGAGTGCCGATTGGCTCCTCGGCAATGATCTTCCGGATGGAGGCCAGGATGTCCTCCATGCTCGGCTCGGCAGCCTTCTCTGGCCTCGACATTGCGCACACTCCCCTACTCGCGCACCGCCCCGCACAGGGCCCCGACCAAGCCGGTGGTACTATGAAACGCTCGCCTCATCAATGGAACTACGCCGATCATCGACGCGCAGACCACCGATGTCCCATTCTGAAACACGGGCGAGTTGTCGGTAGCCGCTGATGGCGGCAAACCTAGGGCTCACAGAAGGCAATTCTGAGGGAAGCCTGCTTGTTTTGGCCCGTGCTCATTTCACCGGCTTGTGCTTGTCCGTGTGCGTGTCCCAAAGGTCCATGTGCTCGCGGCGGCCGTCGGGATAGGTGATGCTGATGCCCCACCATTTCCGGCGCACATCGTGATAGTGCACCTCCGGATCGTAGGCCTTCTCGACCGTGCCGAGATCGACGACGCTGAGGCGGCCGATCGAGGCGAGCACGTTGTAGGACGCAACCACGAGATTGCGCTGCGTCGTCGCCAGCTGGACCTCGGCGTTGAGCGCTTCCTGCTCTGCGTTCAGCACGTCGAGCAGAGTACGCTGCCCGACGCGCTCCTCCTCGCGCACACCGGCTAGCGCCGTGCGTGTCGCATTCACCTGAACGCGGTCGGATTCGAGCGCGGCGCGAGCGGCGGTCAACTGCGACCAACCCTGCTCGACCCGCTCCTTGGCCTCGGTGCGAGTCTGCTCGATTTCTTGCAGGCGGCTGACGTGGGTGTGCTTGGACTGGCGCACACGCGCGTGCACTTCGCCGGCCTGATAGAGCGGCACCGTCACGCGGCCGGTGACCGTCGTCGTCTCGACCTCATCGGTCGTCCGCGATGGATCGTAACGATGGGTGTGCGCCGCGTCGACACGAACCTCAGGCAGCATCTCGCCCCAGATCTTGTCGACGTTGTGCCGAGCTGCCTGCTCGCGATAGAGCGCGGCCACAACCGTCGGGCTCTCGCGGCGCGCAATGCTCACCGCGTCCGTCACCGAACGCGGCAGCGACTTCTCGTGCGGGCGCTGCTCCTGCAGATTGCTTGGCGGATGGCCGACGACACGCTCGAAGGTGGCGCGGCTCGACTTCAAGTTGGCGCGGGCCAAATCGAGCTGGGAGCCTGCGGATGCGCGGCGCGCTTCGGCCTGGGCGACGTCGGTGCGCGTCACCTCGCCGACCGAGAAGCGATCCTGTGTCGCCTTCAGCTCACGCGACAGGACGGTGACGTTGTTCTCGCGCAGCCGGACGATAGCCTGGTCACGCACCACGTCCATGTAGGCGGTCACCGCCTGCAGTAAGACTTCCTGCTCGACCGAGCGCAGTGTTTCGCGCCCCGACCGCACCACGGCCTCCGCCTCGCGCACACTGTTCAAGGTGCGAAAGCCGTTGAAAATCGGCTGGGTGGCGTTGAGGGAGTAGCCTTTCGGATGCGTCTCGCCATCGGCAGCCGACGGCGGCTTGGTGCTTCGGCGCTCGTACCCGATGTCGGCCGAGCCCGTGACGGTCGGTCGATAGCCTGAGTGGGCGCGGGCCACCTCTTCGTCCGTCGCGCGCAGACGGGCGCGCTCGGCGTCGATGCGCGGGTTATACTTATAGGCTGCCGCCAGGGCGTCACGGAGTGTTTCCGCCGATGCCTGATGCGCGACGAAGGCCGGGCACAACAGCGAGGCCACAGCCGTGGTCGTCAGCCAGAACGTTCGATAGCCTGAGCGCTGCGCCCGGGCCTTGAATGCCGCCACCATCCCTGCACCGCCGTTGCTGCGAGATACGCCTGAACACCCGAACTCACAGAACTCGGCAAGACGACCCCACATACCTGCCGAACTCGGGGCTACAACGATTCGGACACGCCACAATTTCGAGCTGGGCACTTTGTCCACAGCCCACATACCGCGGGGGTGACATCGGATGACAAAAAAACTAACGGCGCCCGGGAGAGTTTCCCCCGGACGTTGCAGCATTCCCACAGTCGGCGGCTGAGAGCGGCTCTCTCAAATCCGCTTCAAGTCTCTGATTTCAATCCTCGATCACCCACTCGGGGTCGCTTTCGACGGCGACGTCGACCCGTTCAGCGCGCCCGTCGCCGCGGGTGATCTCGAGCCCGAACCATTTCGAGCGGACCTCCTCGTAGTGCGCGTTCGGGTCGTAGGCCGGGTTGGCGAGACCGAGGTCGAGGGCGGACAGGCGCCCCATCTGGCCCAGCAGGGCATAGGCCGCGACGATCACCTCACGCCGCGTCGCCACGCGCTGCACTTCGGCATCGAGCAATTCCTGTTCGGCATTCAGCACGTCGAGCTGGGTGCGCTGGCCGGCTTTCTCCTCTTCCCGCACGCCCTCCAGCGCAATCCGCGCGGCATCGACCTGGGCCTGATCGGACTTCAATTGGGCGCGGGCGGAGCCGGAGCGTGCCCAGGCCTGGGTCACGCCGGCCTGGGCCTCCTGTCGCGCCTGCTCGATTTCCTGGAGGCGCGAGACGTGGGTGTGTTTCGACTGGCGCACTCGTGCGTAGGTCTCGCCGCCCTCGTAGAGCGGCACGTTGATGCGCCCGGTGATGCTCGCCTGCTCCTGCTCCTCGGTCACCCTCGACGTATTATAGCGGTGATCGAAGCGCGCCTCGACACGCACCTCGGGCAGCAACTCGCCACGGATGCGATCGACATTGTGGCGGGCGCCCTGCTCGCGATACATGGCGCCGACGACGACGGGGCTTTCGCGTTCGGCGATTGCCTGCGCTTCAGCGAGCGCACGCGGCATCAGGCCGGACGGCGGCGTCGGCGGGGCCAGCATGGCGGGCGCATGGCCGACGGCGCGCTCGTAAGCGGCGCGGCTCGCCTTCAGGTTGGAGCGCGCGGCTTCCTGCTGCGACAGCGCCTTGGCCCGGCGGGCGTTGGTCTGGGCCACGTCGGTGCGGGTCACTTCGCGGGCGGCACGGCGCGCTTCCATGGCCTGCAGCTCGCGCGTGAGGACGCCGACGTTGGCTTCACGCAGGCGCAGCAACGCGTGATCGCGGACGACGTCACAATAGGCCGACACGGTGTCCAGCAGGATCTGCTGCTCCACGGCGCGCAATTGCTCGCGGCCGGCGCGCACCGCGGCTTCAGCCTCGCCAACGGCGTGGACGGTGCGGAAGCCGCTGAACACCGACTGGCTCATGTTGAGCGAGTAGCCCCAGGGATTGGTCTCACCGTTGCCGGTGTTGCGCGGAGCAGTCTCGGTGCGCTGGCGGCCGGTGTCGGCGGACCCGTTGATCTGCGGCCGGAAGCCCGATTTGGCGCGTGGCACCTCCTCGTCGGTTGCGCGCAGGCGCGCACGCTCGGCGTCGAGTCTCGGGTTGTTGTGATAGGCCGTCGCCATGGACTGGCGCAGCGTCTCGGCCAGCACGACGGACGGATGGGCCGCGACCGCCAGCACGACTAGACCGGCGAGCGCGTGCACACGCACCAGCCGCCCGCCGGACGTCCGCCGCTTCAGTTGACTTGGCTCCGCCGACCGCATGACGTGTGGACCTCGACGCGCCCACTCGGGCGGGCGCCGGGACCCATTCGCTGCCGATTCGCTGAAGGAAAGGTAAACGCGCGTTAGGACATTGGCCGATGGCTAGAGAACGAAAGCTGCCTGGCGGGCGAAACCGGGCAACAGCGGCGCTTCGGCATCAAATAGCGGCCGATGATCGAAGGTCGCGCCGAACCGCCGCCAGAGCGTGGCACGGCCGACGCCGCCCTCGATGAGGATCGCCACCAGCCGGCCGGCGTCCTTCATCTGGTCGAGTAGGGCCGCAGGCATATCCATAACGGCGCCGTTGAGCAGGATCGCGTCATAGGGCCCGGTCGCTGGGGCGCCGACCTCCAGCAGACCCTCGTTGACCGTCGCAGTGCTGGCGCCGACCGTGGCCAAAGCCGAGCGGGCCTGGCCGGCCAGCACCGGATCGACCTCGACGGCCGTGACGACGCGGGACAGCCGCGCGAGCAGTGCGGTCGAATAGCCGGTGCCGCAGCCCAGATCGAGCACCGCATCGTTCTCGCCGACATCGAGCGCCTGGATCATCTTGGCCAGCGTCCGCGGCGCCAGCAGCACGCGACGGGCATCGCGGTCCCCCGTCAGCGGCAAATGGCCATCCGCATATGCGATCCCCTTGCGGGCGCCGGGAGCGAAGACTTCGCGGGGCACGTCGAGCATGGCGCGCGGGATGCGGCGGTCCGTGACGTCGCTCGGGCGCACCTGGGAATCAACCATGACCGTGCGCTGGCTCGTGAAATCAGACATCTGAGGCTCCAGCGGGATCACATGAAGGCACTTGCATGAAGACTTGCGGCGACGAGGACCATAGCTAAGCCCAGATTCCAAGGCCAGCGGGCGGTTCACACAACGGCTGCGTCCGGCCGACGCAAGGCGATGTCGACATTGGAGGACGCTGCGCTGACCGGCGCAGCATTGGCCGCTGGCGTCAACCTCATGAGGCGGTCGTGGATTGCGCGCGCTCACGCGACTGTGATAGACACCGGCCGTCGCTTCGTGGGGCTTGGTTGCCGTTCGAAGTGGTTCCAGCAGGTCGACCGCGCTCCGGCGGAGGCCGACGGGCTGGCTGAGGCCACGTGGCGGAGTGGTGACGCAGCGGACTGCAAATCCGCGCACCCCGGTTCAATTCCGGGCGTGGCCTCCAACCCTACCTGCCTACTTCTGTTTCAAGATGTTGCGCACGCGATCGAGATCGGCTGCGGCGTCGGCCGCACCGCGCTCGTTGGCGCGCGCGTTGAGCGTCAAGGCACGCTGCATGTCCGGGGTGGCATCGCTGCGGGGGAGCTGACTCAGATAATACGTGTCGAACGAGCGGGCCAGCGCCAGCAGGGCTTCCGGGATGGGCCCGTTGAGCGCCTCGACGAAGCGCTTCCTCGCCTCGAGCACCTTGCCCTCGGAGAACAGGCGCTTGCCGTCCTCGAGATGGCGCTCGGTGACTGCCGGATCGGGCGCCTCGGGCGGTGTGCGCACACCATTGGGACCTGATGGCGGCGCCGGTGGAGCAGCCGGCTGAACAATGGCGGGCGCGGCAGGGGCAGTCGGCGACGGGATCGAGGGAATCGCGGCGGCGGATTTCATCTGCGGCGGCGCGGCTGATGGTGCAGTGGCTGGACGATCGGGGGCAGTTGCACGCGGCGCCGCAGTCGCCGACGCCTTGGTGACAGGCACGCGCGTTGTGGTCCGTGGCGTCACTCCGCCGGTTGCGACTCGGCGCGCTGGAGTGGAGGCGGGCTGGGAGATGGCGTCATCCTTGATCGAGCCGCGACTGTCGGCGACGTGCTCGACCATGTGCCGGCAGCCACCGAGCAGCAGTCCGCCGGCCACCACCAGACCCAACCCCAAAGTTGCCTTGAGCGTCGTCATTCCGAACCCCACCATCGCGACCGCACGCACACGCCGCTTCAGGCGAACGGAGCACCGATACGGGGGAGCGGGTCGAGGTCAGGGACCCGATCAGCTGGGGATCACGCCGGAGTTACCCACAAAATCCACAGGCCCCGCCGCGCAGAGATCGCGAAACATGCGCTACTCGCCAGGCACCAGGACGGGTTTCTCCGAGGGTGCCAGGCCAAGCTGGCGGCGGGCCTCGCTGCGCAAGGCATCGATCGGCTTCAACTTGCCCTCGACCTGATAGTGCCAGAATGTCCAGCCGTTGCAGGCGGTCTTGCCCTGCACCTCGGCGCCCATGCGGTGGATCGAGCCTTGGCGCCCAGCGAGCGCCAGCGTGCCGTCAGCCCGGACGTCGGCCCAGACGCGGCCGCGCTCGTCGGTCAGCCGCACGCCGGGCTCCAGGATGCCAAGCTCGATGATGGCGCCGAAGGGAACCCGAGGTTCGGCACGCTTCGATGGCGCCGTTTCAAGCGAGTCTGGGGGCAGCGGCTGCACACGGGCAATGCGCTCCTCGGCGGCGCGCACATAGTCGGGATCGCGCTCGATGCCGATGAAGCGGCGGCCCAGGCGGCGGGCGACCGCGCCGGTGGTGCCGGTGCCGAAGAAGGGATCGAGCACGACGTCGCCGGGCTTGGTCGTCGCCAAGAGAATACGATTGAGCAGCGCCTCGGGCTTCTGCGTCGGGTGCGCCTTGCGGCCGCCGTCGTCCTTCAAGCGCTCGGGCCCCGAGCAGATCGGAAACAGCCAGTCCGAGCGCATCTGGACGTCGTCATTGGAGGCCTTGAGGCCATCGTAGTTGAAGGTGACGCGGGATTTGCGGTCGCGTCCGGCCCAGATCAGCGTCTCATGCGCGTTGGTGAAGCGCTTGCCGCGGAAGTTCGGCATCGGGTTGGTCTTGCGCCACACGATGTCGTTCTGCAGCCAGAAGCCCAGATCCTGCAGCGCCACGCCGAGGCGGAAGACGTTGTGATAGGAGCCGATCACCCAGATCGCGCCGTCGGGCTTCAGAATGCGACGACATTCGCCGAGCCAGAGGCGCGTGAAGCCATCGTAGTCGGCAAAGCTCAGGAACTTGTCCCAAGCGTCATCGACACCGTCCACAACGGTATTGTTGGGGCGTAGAAGCTCTCGGTCGAGCTGTAGATAGTAGGGAGGATCGGCGAATACGAGATCGACGGATCCGGCAGGAAGCTCTCGAAGTCGCTCGAGGCAATCGCCGGCCAGGACTCGATCCAGCGGTAGATCCGCACGCGCACGACGACGCTCAGCCATTGAACGCTACTTTCGGCCAATTCCCACAGATGCATGAAGTCCACGACTGACCTCCGTGGCGGCATCCGACGCAAACGCTCGGTTAACAGAGGGTAAACGCCGAGAGTTAAGGAGCCGTTAACGAGGCGGGGTCGAGGTCTTCGGTACTTGCAGGCAGTCATAGCGCGCCGAATGCGTCGAACGAAGGGCGAACATTGCAACGGCGCACGCGATTGGTGCCGCGCGGACGCGATCAGTTTGGCAAAGTTGGCAGATCCGGGCAAGGCCAGGCACGGCATTAGCCGCTCCGCGGGCTTTGGAGGCCCACAGAAGCGCGTTTACCAACCGCCCAGGGGTACCCCTAGCCTCGATCATCGCGAACGCGCCCACGGGGCAAAAAAGACCCCTGGCGTCGATTAACTATAATTCAGCTAAAACAACGGATTGCCACCCACCGATGGAGTGAGCCGGCAACCCGATTTCCGCCGATCAGGCTTCGCCGCCGATGTTGAGGTCGCGGCGAGCGGTGCGGATGCCGATCAGGGCGCCGGCGACGACGTCGATCAGGGCTGCCACCATGATGAAGAAAAACACCGACGAGGTGGCCTGGCGAACCAGCAGGAATTCCACGAGGCAGGCGATGAACACCATCATCGACAGGCCGTGATCGATCATCTGCATGCTCGACGTGTACGTCGACTTGATGAGCTCGATGAAGAGCAGAAACATCGTCAGCAGGATCAGCAGATCGCCCATGGAGAACACCCAGCGCGCGCCGCTGATCATCGGCACGGAGAAAATGGGCTTCCTCAGAATGTCGTCGGCCGGAACGTTGCCGCCAAACAGGACGACGACATTGTAGACGATGAACGCGATGACGATGAGTGGAAGGGCCCTCAGCGACATATCAAATCTCTCCTCGTGGGACGGCGGTGCACAGTCGACGAGCGTGGCAGCAAATCATGTCAGGCGTGTGCCGTGGCGGCAGACCCCGCCGCGTTACTCGGCCGTCTTGGTCTTGATCTGGAGAACCTGGCGATCCTTGTAGGTGCCGGACTTCAGATCGATGTGGTGGGGGCGGCGCAGGTTGCCGCTCTTCTTGTCCTCGACATAGGCCGGAGCGACCAGCGCGTCCGCCGAGCGGCGATTGCCGCGCTTCATGCGAGAGACTTTTGACCGGGGTACTGCCATGTTAGCTCCAGTGTGGGGTTTGCCCCAGTGCGGGCGCGCGCCACCACGGCGGCGCAAACATTCCGGACCCGGCAGAGACGGCGGTCTCGAACCAGACCCGGTCGAACGAATTGGCGGTGAGGATAGCCGCTTGCGCGACGTGCGCGCTGCGGCCGGACGGGTCGCCACGGCGGGGCTTATAGCTGCAATCGATACGCATGACTAGCGGGTTGTCGAGCCGGCAAAGGGCGCGCGATCGGGCGCCGGTTTGTGGCGCCGCGGTGGCGGAAGCCGCTGGAATTGAACGCCAAGATGACCAAACCGTCATTCGTGCGCCCCACTGGCGACACCAAAGCCTCCTACGTCCGGACATTCGAGGGGACCCGCTCGGGTCGGACTAGAGGCACATGCGCGTAACGGTGTTTGGGACGGGCTGTCCGGCCAAGTCGACGGACACGCAAGCTCGCGAATTCCCGGTATGCGCATCAGTTGATACCGGATCAACCGATGGCGTCGAACAACGAGACGACGAGGCGGAGCGCAGGGCGGGGCGTCGATCTCTCCTGGGACAATGCCGAGCTCGACAAGGCGGCCAAGCCCAAGCGCGACGTCAAGAAGCTGTTCCTGGTGATCGGCCTTGGCGCGCTGTCGTGGGTCGCGACCTACGTCGGCATGCTGGAGCTGATCGAGGCCAACATGGGCGAGCTGCCGCTCGTCCACAAAGCCATTGTCGGATTCTCCGTCGCCATGCTGATGGTGATGGTCGTGTGGCTGCTCGACCAGATGTTCTCCGACGAGATCGGCTGGTTCACGCGCCTCGTCTACACCGCGGGCTACGTGTTCCTCACCGTCATCTCGGTCGGTTTCGGCTTCGGTTTTTACTGGAAGGTGCTGGAGAGCCGGGGCGAGGCCTCGCGCTCGGCGGAGAGCGCCGTCGGCCAGGTGCAAACGTCGCTGCATGCCGCGATGACCCGCCTCGAGCAGCTGCAAGGCACGCTCGACAGCCTCACGGCGATCTCGACGCAGAAGTCCGACAACGAGCGCAACACCGGGCTGTCGTGCCCGAACTCGCGTCCGGGCGATGGTCCGCGCCGCAAGATGCGCGACGACGATGCGGCCCGCTTCAAGTTCGCGTCGGAATTCGTCAAGGGCCGCGTCGGCACCGTGAAGGGCGATATCGCCGCGCTCGAAGGGGATCTGATGAAGATCGCCAAGGACGACAAGACGATCGTCGACAAGGCCGGTACGCGCAACGATTTCATGAAGACCCTCGGGCGGAAGCTCGACATGACGGTGACGGGCTTCAACGCGTTCCGGACCGACCCGCAGCTGAAACAGATCCGTATCGATCTCAACGAGCGCGCCGACAAGGTGACGTTCACCGACACCAAGGGCGGCACCTATACGTGCCCCGACACACAGCTTACCGGCGCACTGAAGGGCGTCGTGCGCGCAATCGACGAATTGCCCGCGATGGAAAAGCCGAAGATCGCGACCGTCGAGGGTTCGGAAGCAGTGATCGAGGCGTTCCGCCGGCTCACCGCCACGTTCTACGGTGCGCTGTCGTTCAAGCTGCCGCCCTCGCCCGAAGAGCTGCGCGAGCTGCAGAAGAAGGCGGTGCAGTCGGTCGAGAACGCGCCGGCCGCACAAGCCCGAATCAACGCCATGGCCGACCAGGCCGGGCTGTCGAAGCGGGACTACGTGCCGCTTGCGGTCGCCATCTTCGTCGACATCTGCCTGCTGTTCGTGTCGATGGGCCGGCCGACCAATCGTCTGCAGGGCCTGGTGCCGAAGATGCGCGCTGCCGAGCGCGGTCCGGTGATCCAGATCCTCTCGCGCTTCAACGAGATCCACCGGGACGCTGAGATCCGCGAGAACTTCGAGATGTTCCGCCACGTGGTGTTCGACTTCCATGGCGACTACTACGCGGCGGTCCCGCTCAATGCGCCCTATCGGCCCAACCCTGCCAATGGCCGCCAGCGCCAAGGCTACGGCGTCTCGGATGCGCAAGAGCTGCTGCAGGAGGCGCATCTGCTGTCGAACCTGTTCGCGAGCTTCGAGACCGAGAAGCTGTTTACGCGCGTACACAGTCCGCTGCTGACCACCAAGACGATCCAGAAGCGCCTGCGCCGCCAGGGCAGCAAGTTCGCTAATGCCGAAGCCTTCCGCATCTACCGCTTCCGGGACGGGGCTTGGTCGGAGTTCATCCTGGGCGCCGTCATGGGTGCGGCCCGCCGGGTCGAGGACGAAAAGCGCCGCCGGCGGGTGGAAGACGACATCTTCCGTGCCGATTCCCCGAACCTGGACTCGGGCGAGCAGCTGACCCGGCGTACGGGACGTCCGCTCGAGGAGCGCGATGCGGAGGCAGCGGACGCAGCGATCGAGCGCGCGCGGCCGGGCCATTACCCGCCGCATGCGCCAACCCACGGCGGACACGCCAACGGGCAGGGGTACCCAGGCTCTGGTGGCCGCACCGGCCCCTATCCTGGCCAGTCCTATCCCCAACCCATGCCGCATGCCGCGACTGGAACCTATGGTGCGGCGGGGTGGGGGCAGGCCGCCAACGGCAGTCCGACGGGTGCCGCCTACGGCATGCCGCCGGCCGGCGCTTCTCAGCCGGGCGCAGCGAACAACAACACCGCGCCGCCGACGCAGCAGCGGGCGTTCCAGGGTGCGATGCTTCCCCGTTTCATGGGTGAGCTGCCGCCTGCGCTCGATGCGATGCCGCCGCGCGCGCCGGCCGAGAACGTCGTGCTGCACCCCGCGCTCGCACGCCCGGCCGAGCCGAAGGTTGCCGAACCCGAGGCGCCAGTGATCATTCTGGGCCCCTCGGTGCCGGCCGAAGTTCCCGAGAAGACTGTGACGGTCGAAGCGGTGCGCGAGACCGTCACCTACAAGGTTCCGGTGAGCGAGGCGGCGCTGCCGCATTCCCTGATGAAGGCCGCCGAAGCCGCGCTCGAGACAGAGGCCGCGACTGCCGCGATCGAGGCTCCGCGGTCTTCGCTGCCGCCGCCGCTGCCCGCGGCCAAGTCCGCCGAGGCGCCGCAGGTGATCGCGCTGACCGAGGTCGTGGCCGAGCAATCGGCGAAGGCCGAGCGGGCCGGCTGGGACGCAGCCCATCAGTCCGGCTGGCGTCCGGCTCATGATGCCGCGCTCAACGGACAAGCCAATGGCCATTCTGCTGCCGATGACACCCGCACGATGGCGCTGCGCCTGCGTCCGGAGAAGCGCGAGGCGTGATGCGCCACACTCGTTTCGCCGACGCGATAAAGTGAATTGCCATGATGATGCCCCCGGTCGTCCCAGAACGGCCGGGGGCATAATCTTTATTTAACCTCGTTGCCGCCAAATAGTTCGGCAAGAACGAGAGTGCCGCAAGGCATCGGCACCAAGAGGGACTGAAACATGCGATCCAGACCGCTGCCGCAGAGCGCCAACGACCTGCGCGCCCAGCGCGAGCTGCAGCTCAAGGACTTCATCGTTTCAGGCCTGGAAGGCCTCGCCGCGGACTTTTCCGACGGTCTGCTCGTCGTCGCGCGCTCGCCTGAGAGCGCCATTTGCCGGGCCGTGTTTTCACTTGCCGACGAGCTTGGTGCGCGTCGGATCGGCGCGCGCATCGTGCTGATGCCGGGGACTGACGGCGAGAAGTGGTCGCTGGATTTCTGCTCCGCTTTCCACCACGAGACGCGCCTCGCTGGCGATCATCGCCTGCTCGACGCGCATGAACAACTCGTCGTTGGCGACCGCACCGTGTGGTTCGGCGACAGCATGCGCCGGGAACCCGAGAAGCGGGACGCCTACCAGCAGTTCGCGGCGGACGACGCTGAAACCGCACGTCGCGCAAGGGTGACCTTCGCCAGCTTATGGGCGTCCTGCGTTCCCCTCTACCGCAACGAATTCTCGCCGCCACCGCCCGCCCCGACGCTTGCAACGGCAGCCGGCGATGCGGCTATCGCGCAGGACGCGCTCAACACGCTGTCCGCCTGGCGGCCATCCTCCCAGCATTGACGTCTCGGCGCCCCTTTTCGAATTTGAAGGGCCGGTCGGCGCCGCGCAGGCATTGACGATGCTCGAGGCGATGCCCTTATGCTGCATGAGAAGTGCATCATGAGGGTCATCACCATGTACAAAGCTATCCTGCTCCCGACCGACGGCAGCGAACTCTGCGAGAAGGCTGTCCAGCATGGCATCGGCCTCGCGAAACTCACCGGCGCAAAGATCGTCGGATTGACGGTGGCGCAGCCGCTTCACACCGGCACACCCCGCTCGCTGATCCCCGATCACCTGCTCAAGGCGATCCACGACGAGCATGCGAAAGACTCCGCTGCCAAGCTCGCCCTCATCGAGCGCGAGGCGAAGGCGGCCGGCGTTGCGGTCGAAACGCTCTGGGTGACCAAGGACCGTCCCTGGGAGGCGATCATCCAGACCGCCGCGGACAAGGGCTGTGACCTGATCGTGATGGCGTCGCATGCGCGCCGAGGCATCGCGGCGCTGGTGCTCGGCAGCGTGACGCAGAAAACGCTGACGCATTCGACCGTCCCGGTGCTTGTCGTGCGGTAATGCCGCTGTCGCGCGACCCTTGCGCGTGGTGGTAGAGTGATCGCGTCACCACCACGCGCCAGGACACCGCATGATCTCACAGATCGCTGATTTCCAGACCGAGGCCCGCGAGTTGAACCGGGTGCTCGAAGGACTGCCTGAGGCCGCACTCGGGACCCCGACGGCGTTCAAGTCCTGGACCATCGCCGACGTGCTGCGCCATCTGCATTGCGGGGACCTGATGGCGCTCGCCTCGCTGCGCAGCACCGAGGAGTTCCGCGCGGTGCGGAACGACATCCAGTCCAAGAAGGCAGCGGGCCTGACGACACGCGACGAAGCGAGGCAGCGGCTCGCCCACCTCGACGGCGGCCATGAGCTGCGCCGCCACTGGCTCGCGCATGTCGAGTCGCTGTGCGAACAACTCGCCGCGCGCGATCCCGACGACCGGCTCGCCTGGGGTGGTCCTGACATGGGCGTGCGCATGTTCACCACCGCGCGTCAGATGGAGACCTGGGCGCACGGCCAGGAAGTCCACGATGCGTTGGGGCTCGATCGGGCGCCGACGGCCCGGCTCAAGAACATCGCCGTGATCGGCGTGCGCACCTACGGCTGGACGTTCGCCAACCGCGGATTGCCGCCGCCCGGAGATGCGCCACATGTGCGGCTCGATGGACCGGGCGGCGAAACTTGGGAGTGGAACGCTGCCTCGGCCGGCGGCCGGGTCGCGGGCAATGCGCTCGAGTTCTGCCAGGTCGTCACGCAGGTCCGCAACATCGCCGATACGCGGCTCGAGGTGACGGGCGAGCCTGCGAAGACATGGATGGCGATCGCGCAGTGCTTCGCAGGTCCGCCCGAAGCACCGCCGGCACCTGGCACGCGCCGCCGCGCGACACGCGGCTGATTTCAGCACCGGGACACCGTCGCGCGACGCCGCGATGCCACAGGCGACGAGGACCAATCCATGACCACAAATCAGCAGTCCGACGCCGCTCCGACGACGGTGCGGTTGCAGAATATCGCGCAGAGCTACGGGCAATCGGCGGCGCTGATGGCGGCTGTCGAGATCGGGCTGTTCACCGCTGTCTCGACGGGCGCCGACAGTTTCGCGAAGATCGCCGCGGCCCTCGACATCCATGTCGCCAACGCCGAGCGGCTGGCCGTCATGCTTTGCGCGGCGGGACTGCTCGAGCGGCGCGGCGGCCGCCTCGTCAATGCGGCCGACGTCGAGCGGTTCCTGGTGGAAGGCACGCCGTCCTACATGGGCCCGTGGATCACCTTCACCAAGCCGCAGTGGGGCGAGTGGGGCCGTCTCGCCGAGCACATCCGCAATAGGGATCTGCGCCTGATGGGAACGATCGGCTCGATCACCGTCGAAGACGCGCGGCGCTATCACAACGCGACGTACTCGATCGGGCTTGGCGCGGGGCGCCGTTTCGTGCGTCACGTCGACCTGTCACAGCGGCAGCGCATCATGGACATCGGCGGCGGCTCGGGCGCCTACTGCATCGCGGCAGCGAAACAGCACGCGCACATTCGCGGCGTGGTGCTCGATCTTGCGCCCGTTTGCATCGTCGCCAACGAGTTCCTGGCCCAGAACGGAGTCGGCGACCGCGTCGTGGCGGAGACCTGCAACTTCACCGCCGATCCGTTCCCGCGCGACTGCGACGTGGCGATCATGGCCTCGAACCTGCCGATGTATGATCGCGCAACCATCTCCCTCGTCATCGCCAAGACCTTCGGCGCGCTGCTGCCCGGCGGCCAGATGCATCTCATCGGCGAGACCACCAACGACGAGCGCACGGGCCCTTGGGGCCCCGCCTACTGGGGCCTCGGCCAGTCGATCTCGGATTCCTTCGGCGTCGCGCATTCGGAGGCCGACGTGATCGGCTATTTCACGTCAGCGGGATTTCGCGACGTCGCGGTGGTTCCCTTCATCGAAGGCTCGCTCAGCCGCATCGTCGGCACCAAGGCCTGAGCGAGCGACCGCCACAGCCGAATTTCCAAACACGACGCCCTGGTCTTGCATTCTTGGTATGCGCAACCCGCCGAGGATGATTTCCCGGCGATGTCGCCGAACTGTCACAATTCACCAGCGCCCGTCAGCATTTCCCCAGGCTCAGCGAGATGCGCGAGACATTGAGGCCGCTCGGCGAGATGTGGATCGACTGCCGGCAGGCCGTTGTCGAGACCTGCATGGCGGCGCTGAAAGTCGGCCCGCTGATCGACAGATTGAAGCCGCTGGTCGTGGTGCGCCCCGTGATGCCGCCCGATGTGGAGTACGTATTCTCGGTCCAGTCGCCGGACACGCTGCTGCCCTGGATCGACAGGTTGGCGACGGAATCGATCTTGTAGCTGGCGCTGGCGCAGCGGAGCGCCTGCCGCACGCTGGACCCGCTGACCTGGTAGGTAGCGACACACTTCAACTGCTCGGTCTCGCCGTTCGACAGCGTGATCTGACCGCCGCCGCTCCAGCGGCCCGCGAGATCCTTCATGGGGCTGGAATTGGCAAACACCGCACTGCTCGCGCCGGCGAGCAGGACTGCACAGAGTCCGGCCGTGAATGATTTGCGCATCGTCGCTCTCCCAAATCCGCTGACCCGCGCTTCGCGCCGGGACTCGATCAATTCGATTGCGGTACGCCACACTGGAACGGACGCAGCATGGCTGAAAAATCCACGCCGGTTCAATCAACTTCGCGCGACGGTTGAAAACGGTTGCCGACTGTGATCGCCGGGCGACAGGTTGGTCACGCAGGCGGCGCGTGCCGCCGGATGCCGAACAGATGATCGACCGGGCCCGAACCGCGCCCGATCGAGAGTGACGCGCCCGCCGCAATGGCGCGGTGCACGTAGGTCTTGGCGCGGGCAACGGCGACGTCGAGATCGAGCCCGGACGCGAGAAAGGCAGCAATCGCGGCCGACAGCGTGCATCCCGTGCCATGCGTATGGCGCGTGGCGAGGCGCGGGCTCGCGAGCCGCGTGATGCGGCCGCCGATCCACAGCAGATCCACGGCTTCGGCGCTGGTTCCATGCCCGCCTTTCAGCAGTACGGCCTTGGCGCCGAGCGTGGCGAGCGCGGCAAGCTGGCGCTCCGCCGCCGCCTCGTCCTGGGCGAACGGGACCCCGAGCAGCCGCCCCGCTTCCGGCAGGTTCGGCGTGATCAGTGTCGCTCGCGGGATCAGCGTCGATCGCAGCGTCTCGACGGCGCTGTCGGCGATCAGCGGATCGCCGCTCGTCGCCACCATCACGGGATCGAGCACCAGCGGGACGTCGGGCGACCGCGCCAGTTCACCCGCCACCGCCACGATGATCTCGGAGGTCGCGAGCATGCCGGTCTTGATCGCCCGCACAGAGAGATCGTCGAGCACGGAGCGGATCTGCGCTGCAACGAACTCCGGCGGCACCGCATGCACGCCCTGCACGCCGGTGGTGTTCTGCGCGGTCAGTGCCGTCAGCACGCTGGCGCCATAGACGCCGAGCGCAGTGAAGGTCTTGAGGTCGGCTTGGATGCCGGCGCCGCCCGAGCTGTCGGAGCCGGCGATGGTCAGCGCGGTGGGCGTGCGCAGATCGGGATTAGGGGACGTCATCGCATCACGGACTCTTGGAGTGCTTCCGGATCTCGTTCTGCAGCTCCTTGGAGGTGGCTAGCTCCTCGATGCGCGACAGTACCGGTACGTTCTCGATCAGCCATTGTCCCATCGAATTGATCGAGCCGTCCATGACGATGAGGCCGCCGACGACCAGCGCCGCACCGAGTGCGCGCGGCCCAGAAGCGAAGTGCGCGGCTTGCGCGACGCCTCGTTTCGACAGCCACTCGACCAGCCCGAACAGCAGCGGCAGGCCGGCGAGCACCATCAGCGAGCCCAAGCCGTGCGGGATCGCGCGCACTGCGCCGGCGATCAGCTCGCGCACCGGGCTCGCCAGGAACAGCGCGCCGGTCACCACCAGTACCGCGCCCATCACCTTCTCGACGGTGCCGAGATGGCGGCGGAATCGCTGCATGAAGCCCATGAACGGACGGATGGCCACGGCCGCCAGGATGAACGGAATGCCCAGGCCCAGCGAATAGGCGGCGAGCAGCTTGACGCCGGCGGTGAGGCTCTGCTCGTTGGCGGCCACCGCCAGCACGGTCGCCAGGATCGGCCCGACGCACGGCGTCCACCCGAACGCGAAGGCGAGACCCATCAGGTAGGCGCCCAGGAAGCTCGCCCCCTTCGTCTCCGTGTGATAACGCGCCTCCTGGTAGAGCAATGGGATGCGCACGAGCCCGAGGAAGTGCAGGCCGAACAGGATGATGAACAGGCCGGCCGCGATCGACAGCGGGTTTTTCCAGGTGTGAATCAGCTGCCCGAACGCCGAGGCGCCGGCGCCCAGTCCGACGAACACGGTGGTGAATCCAAGCACGAAGCAGCAGGCGGTCAGTACGACGCGCCGCCAAGCCGTCTGATCGAGGCCTCCCTCCTTGCTCATCTGCTCGATGGTGGTGCCGCCGAGGTAGCCGAGATAGGGCGGCACCAGCGGCAGCACGCACGGCGACAGGAAGCTGGCGAGGCCGGCGAGCATGACGCCGAGGTAGATCGAAAGGCTGGCCAGCATCGGGTCTCCGGATCGGGGGCGGACGGCAAGGACATAACTACCACACCGCATCACACGCAACTCAAGTGCATGTCATTAAGGCGAAGTAGGTGCCTGGCTTCAGCCTGGCACCGTGGCACTGAGTTCTCGGCGGTGCCAGGCTGAAGCCAGGCACCGGCGCTGCAGAGGTCCCCAGCGATTGAGCCCCTGGGCGAACCGTGCGAGCTTGCGCGTCTGGAGCAAGACCACGGCAAGGGGCGGCATGTACAGGATCGGCGTCGACATCGGCGGCACGTTTACCGACTTCGCGTTGCACGACGCCAAGGGCGGCTCGGTCGCCATCCACAAGCGCCTGACCACGCCGGACGACCCCGCCCGCGCGGTCATCGAGGGCGTGATTGCACTTGCCGGCCAATGCGGTGTGGCGCTTGGCCAAGTCGTCGAGATCGTGCACGGCACCACGCTCGTCACCAACGCCGTCATCGAGCGCCGTGGTGCCAAGACCGGCATGCTGGCGACTGCCGGCTTCTCCGACATCATGGATATGGGCTTCGAGCGCCGTTACGACCTGTTCGATCTGCGCATCGCCTATCCACCGCCCCTGGCGCCCCGATCGCTGCGATTGGAGGTCGACGAGCGGGTGCGCCACGACGGCTCGGTCGAGCGCCCGCTCGACGAGGCGGGCGTGACGGCGGCGGCCAAGCGCTTCCAGGAGCTCGGCGTCGAGGCGGTCGCAGTGTGCTTCCTACACGCCTACGCCAACCCGACCCACGAGCGCCGCGCGGTCGAGATCCTCTCCAAGGCCGCGCCCGGCTTGTTCGTCTCGGGCTCGGCCGACGTGTTTCCCAACATGCGCGAGTTCGAGCGCTGGACCACGACGCTGGTCAACGCCTTCACCGGACCGATGTTCGACGGCTACATCGCCCGGCTGGAGACAGGCCTCGGCAAGGCCGGCTTCAAGGGGCGGCTGTACATCATGAGTTCGTCGGGCGGCATGCTGACGACCACGACGGCTCGGAAGTTCCCGGTGCGCGCACTCGAGTCGGGTCCAGCGGCCGGCGCTCTGATGAGCGCCCATCACGGCCGCGCGCTGCACCTCGACAACCTGCTGTCGTTCGACATGGGCGGCACCACGGCGAAGGGTGCGCTGGTGCGCGGCGGCGTGCCGATGAAGAAGTACGCCATGGAGGTTGCGCGCATCCACGAGTTCCGCAAGGGCAGCGGCCTGCCTGTGCGCATTCCGGTCATCGACATGATCGAGATCGGCGCCGGCGGCGGCTCCATCGCCGAGGTCGACGATCGCGGCCTGCTGCGCGTTGGACCACGGAGCGCCGGGGCCATGCCCGGCCCCGCCTGCTACGGCCTCGGCGGCACCAGGCCGACGCTCACCGACGCCAACCTGCTGCTGGGTTACCTCGACGCGGGCTTCTTCCTCGGCGGCGAAATGAAGCTCGACCGCTCGGCAGCCGAGCGCGTCATCGCCGACGGCGTTGCAAAGCCGCTGAAGCTCGAGACGCTGCGCGCCGCCTGGGGCATCCACGACGTCATCAGCGAGGACGTGGCGCGCGCCTTCCGCATCCACGCGACGGAGCGCGGCTTCGACTATCGCTCGGGCAGCATGGTGGCGTTCGGCGGATCCGGCCCGCTGCATGCGCTCTCGATTGCGCGCAAGCTCAAGATGCCACGTGTCGTGTTTCCGGTGGCGGCGGGCGTCATGTCGGCGCTGGGATTGCTCGTGTCGCCGCTGGCCTTCGAGGTGGCGCGCTCGCGGCGCATCCACGTCGATGATCTCGATGCGAGCGCCTTCGCCAAGACCTTCCGCGCGCTCGAGTCGGACGCGGCGAGCTACCTGAAGCAGGCGGGCGTCGCCGACAAGGACATCCGCATGTCGCGCCGGCTCGACATGCGCTACCAGGGCCAGGGCCACGAGATCGAGGTCGAGCTGCCTGAAGCGCGCGACGCTGCGGCGTTGTTCGCTCAGCTCGGTGCGCTCTATGGCTCAGCCTACGAGAAAACCTACACCTTGCGCCTCGACGAGCCGGTCGAGATCGTCAACTGGAAGGTCGAGGCGACCGCACCGCCACCTGATTTCGGCGAACGCTTCACGCTCGTCGGCAAGGCGGGCGCGGCCAAAGCTCAGAAGGGCACGCGGCGCGCCTACGATCCCCACACGGGGACCCTATCCGACTGGCCCGTCTACGACCGCTACGCGCTGGTGCCCGGCGCGACCATCGAGGGCCCCGCGCTGATCGAGGAGCACGAGTCGACCTGCGTCGTCGGCCCCGGCGACCGCGTCACCGTCGACGCCCGCCTCAACCTCGTCGCTGAGCTGGGCGGTTGAGGCCGGCGGCGACCGGTTGGCGCAGATGTCCAGAAGCGGCCGTCGTAGTGGAGTCGCGATGGGCCGATACCGACCGTTGCCGGGGGCGTGCCGTAGGGCGCAAAATCGCGTCCGCCGACCGTTCCTTCGCCTCGACGCTCACCGCGCGTATTGCGCCGACTTGCAGCGGTGACCGTCGCGGCGCAATACGCGCGTTCGTTGCCGCACGTGTGGAAAGCATGGTGCGCGCGCTATTGCGCCCTACGACGCTGCCGACGCGTCGCCTGCGGTGTTGGCGGTTCGCATCGACAGCAGACGTGGGTTCGTGGGGTTGTGCGCATAGCCGAGCCTATCGCCCGGAACCCCATCCCCGCTCACACCGCGTACATGTCCTCGAGCGCTGACTCCGGCGCCGGGAACGGGCTCGCCTCCGCGAACCGGGCGGCCGCGGCGATCTCCTCGAGCACGCTGGTGTCGAGCGCCGCCAGCCCCTTGTCGTCGAGCTGCCCTTGCGCCTTCAGGCGGTCGGCGAGCCGCGCGATCGGATCCTTGTCCGCAGCTTTCCAGCTCGCGATCTCGCCTGCGGCGCGCGGATCGGGCAGACCCTTGCGCTCGGTGTGGCCGCGCCAGCGGTAGGTCTTGCACTCGATCAGCGTCGGGCCGTCGCCGGCGCGCGCCCGCTCCACCGCCCGCGCGGCAGCCTGGTACACCGCGAAGATGTCGTTGCCGTCGACGACGACGCCCGGAATGCCATAGCCCGCCGCCCGGCCCGCCACATCCGGCATCGCGTGCGTCGCGGTCGACGGCGTCTGTGCCGCATAGCTGTTGTGCTCGCACACGTAGATCATCGGCAGCTTCCAGGCAGCCGCGATGTTGAGGCACTCGTGGAATGGCCCGGCGTTCGACGCGCCGTCGCCGAAGAACGAGACGGCGACGCGGCCCTTGCCATCCATCTGCGCGGCAAGGCCCGCGCCCGTCACGATCGAGATGCCGCCGGCCACGATGCCGTTGGCCCCCAGCATCCCGATGTCGAAATCGGCGATGTGCATCGAGCCGCCCTTACCCTTGCAGTAGCCGTCCTGGCGGCCGTAGAGCTCGGCCATCATGCGGTTGAGGTTGGCGCCCTTGGCGATGCAGTGGCCGTGTCCCCGATGCGTCGAGATGATCTGGTCGCCGCTCTCCAGCGCCGAGCAGACGCCGACGGCCACCGCCTCTTCCCCGATGTAGCAGTGCACGACGCCATAGATCTTGCCGGCCATGTAGTCGTCCGACGCCCGCTCCTCGAAGCGGCGGATGGTCAGCATCTGGCGCAGCATGCGGCGCTGCGTATCGGGCGACAGGTTCAGGTCCATGGCGGGCGGATCTCGATTGACGGAGCTGGCGCGCATCGTGCGGGAGGCCGTGGCGAATGACAATGGAAACCTCACTCGCGTCCGGCATCGGACAGCCTCGCCTTACCGTTTCTGCAGGGCGCCCGCGTCCATTGCGCGCTTGACTGCAACCGCTGCGGACCTAGACCCTCGCCTCATGCCGATCGAGACCAATCGCACGCCTGCACCCACGGCCGCCGAGCCCGACCGCGACACTTGGCGCGCCGTGCGCTCCGGCGGCCGCTGCCGCTGCCCCGCCTGTGGTCGCGGCCGCCTGTTCCGCGCCTATCTCAAGGTCGCCGACGCTTGCCCCGACTGCGGCGAGGCGCTGCACCACCAGCGCGCCGACGATGCGCCGGCCTATTTCACCATGGTCATCGTCGGCCATATCGTGGTCGGCGGCATTCTGGCCCTGGAGCGGGCCATGGCGCCGCCGACATGGGTCCATCTCGCGATCTGGCTGCCGCTGATGACGGTGCTCACACTGGGTTTGCTGCCGGTCGTCAAAGGTGCGCTCGTCGGCCTGCAATGGGCGCTGCGCATGCACGGCTTCGGCGGCGTGCCCGACGCGCCCGAGCCGGATCCGTCAGCCGGCGTCGCTGATCGCGAGCGCACGCCATGAGCGATCCCGCCAAAGCGGCGCCGGGTCCGCTCGCAGCCCGGCAGACAGCACTTCGCCCACGCGATGCCGCAACCTTGATCCTCGTCGACAGCGCCAGCGGCACGCCGCGCGTGCTGCTCGGCAAGCGCCGCATGGACATGAAGTTCATGCCCGGCAAGTACGTCTTTCCCGGCGGTCGCGTCGATCGCGCCGACCGCACGATGGGCTCGAGCGACGATCTGGCCCCGGCCGAGATCGCCAACCTGCTCGTCGACATGAAAGGCGGACAGAGCCCCGATCGTGCCCGCGCGTTGGCGCTCGCCGCCGTCCGCGAGACCTGGGAAGAGGCGGGCTTGGTGATCGGCGCACCGGCCATTGGCGCAGCCGTGCCGAAGGACGCCTCGTGGCGCGATTTCCACGACCAGGGTTTCCTCCCCCGCCTCGCGCCGCTGAGCTTCTTCGCCCGCGCCATCACCCCGCCGGGCCGCCCGCGCCGCTTCGACACCCGCTTCTTCTGCGTCGATGCGACGGCGATCGTGCACCGCGCCAAGCCGCCGCAGGACGAGCTGTCGGATCTCGTCTGGATGGACCTGATCGAGGCCCGCAGCCTCGACCTGCCGCCGATCACGCGCGTCGTGCTCGAGGACCTGGGCGACCGACTGAAGCTCGGCCCCCTCGGCGGCACCGACGCGCCCGTGCCCTACTACTTCAACCGCAACGGCAGCTTCAAGCGTGAGCTGATCCGCGCTGGTGCCGCCTCCGGCGCCCCCGCCGACTTCGTGCGCCCGCGCAGCTGATCGCTGTCACGCCGCGTCGCCGACGCGTTTCACGGCCGCCTCGAGCTTCGCGCGCTGACCGAGCAGTTCGGCCTTGCGCTCGTTGGTCTCGGCGATCGCGTCTGGGTCGGCACGCGAAATGAAGTTCGGGTTGCCGAGCTTGGCGTCCATCTTGGCGAGGTCGCTCTGCACCCCGGCCAGCGCTTTCTCGAGGCGTTTGCGCTCGACCGCCATGTCGATGACGCCCGCCAGCGGTAGCGCCACTGTCGCTTCGTCGACGACGAGCTGTGCCGATCCTTTGGGTGGCGCCGCTTCGAACGTGATGCGCTCGCCGCCGGCGAGCCGCAGGATGGTGTCGATGTGACGCGC
>JANOJW010000006.1:0-2157 GCA_031418955.1 Hyphomicrobiales bacterium
TTTCACGGTTTATGCGACGACGGCATGCGCGGCCCTCGCCTCGGGCGTCATGCACGCGGCCGCCGGCTGGTGGGTCATCAACGTCATGACCCTGCCATTGATGTTGTCGATCGTGGCGGCAACGCTGTGGCTCGCCTCCCGCCAGCGCGCCACCGGTGCCGGACTATAAGCATTTCCGGCCGCCAGCCCGTTGCCATCCCTCGGCACTTGGTGCAGCACTACGCCCCAAGGTCGCACAGCATGCGACCGTCACAGGAGGAACCTCGAATGAAGCGCAGAACCGTCCTCGCCGGCCTTGGCGCCGGCGCCGCCGCCGGCATCACCGGTTTCCCGGCAATTCTTCGTGCCCAGGCGCCCGTCACGCTCAACGGCGCCGTGCAGTTCAACGACGACCATGCCTTCACCAAGGCGATGGTCAGGTTCGAGGAACTGGTGAAAAAGTACTACGACAAGCCCGTCAACTTCACGCTGCACAAGAATTCGTCGCTGGGCCTCGAGAAGCAGTATTTCGAGTACATGGCGCAGGGCAAGGCCGTCGACTACGCGATCGTTTCGCCGGCCCACATGTCGACCTTCTCGAAGGCCGCGCCGTTCATCGACGCGCCGTTCGTGTTCCGCGATATCGCCCACATGAACAAGGTGGTCTCAGCCAACCTGATGAAGCCCGTCGCCGACGAGGTCGCGCAGAAGGCCGAGGTGATGCTGATCGGCTCGGCGGGCGGTGGCACGCGCAACATCTTCTCCAACAAGACGTTCAAGAACCTGGCCGAGATGAAGGGCCTGAAGGTCCGCGTGCAGGGCGCCCCGATCTGGTCGCGCACGTTCACCGCCGCCGGCATGAGCCCCACCGTGATTGCCTACAACGAGGTCTACAACGCCATCCAGAACGGCGTCATCCAGGCCGGCGAGAACGAGGCGGCCGGCATCGAGGCGATGAAATTCTTCGAGGTCGCGCCGAACATCGTCATGACCCAGCATGCGGTGTCGATCCGCCCGCTGTGCTTCTCGGTGAAGACGCTCAAAGGCCTGCCCAAGGAGCTGCAGGACGCCATCCTGAAGGCGGGTGCGGAGGCTGGTGACTTCGGCCGCGCACTCGAGTCGAGCGAGGACGGCGCCAAGCTCGAGGCGCTGGAGAAGGCTGGCCGCCTGAAGCGCGTGCCGTTCGAGCAGCGCGCCGAGATGGCCAAGCTCGTCGAGCCGGTGATGGAGGCCTACGCCAAGGAGATCGGCGCCGAGGATATCTTCAAGAAGATCAGCGCGCTTTGATCGCCGGTTAGAACCTCCGAGCAGTCTGCCGCCGACCGGCAACGGTCGGCGGTTCGCGTCTGCCCCCTGTCGCAGCGGCGCCGCATTTGCCCGGCACCCTGACGCTAACTGATTTGTCGATTTGCGGGACCATTGCGATGAGGCGGACAATCCGGGGCTGGGGCCGCGCTGTGCTTGCGGGCGCGATGGGCGTTGTGATGCTCGCTGCAGGCGGCGCGCACGCGCAGACCAGCGGCAACGGCGCGCGCATCGACAAGATCTCCAACCAGCGGCTGTCGGGCACCTACTATCTCCGCCAGAACGGCGTTGCCTACGAGGAGTGCGTGCGCCTGTGCCTGCGCGACCCGCAGTGCCTCGCCATCGAGCATCATCGCGGCGGCGGCGTCGTATTTGGCCGCAACATGTACTGCAAGCTGTTCAGCGAGCCAGGCAGCGCGCGATCGAGCAACACCACCGACATCGGCTACAAGCGGACAGGCCCACCCACCCTGCCGCCGCCCGCCGTCGCCGACGCCCGCAAGAAGGCCGACGACGCGAAGAAGAAGGCCGAGGCCGACAAGCGCGAAGCAGAGGTGCGTCGCGAGGACGAACGGACATACAGGCAGCCGCAGCCGGGCGGCGGTGCCCCGACCACGTCGCTTCCGCCGCCTCCCCCGCCGTCACCAGCGCCCACCACCCGGCCTCCTGCTCCCTCGTCACCGCCGACCGCAGGCGTGCCGCCACCAGCGCCACCCGCCAAATCCGCGCCGACGCCACCGCCGACCGCGCAGCCAGTGCCCGAGACTGCCCGCCCCCGCTCCATCACGCCGCCCCCTGTCGGAAGCGCCGTGGCGCCAACGGAATGGGACGTCGTGCCCGTGTTCTACGGTACCGACCGCAACCAGCGCAGCC
>JANOJW010000007.1:0-8646 GCA_031418955.1 Hyphomicrobiales bacterium
TGGACATAGCATGACGCCGGCTACTTGAGCTTGCGGCGAAGCGAAGCGATCTCGTCGCTGACCGCGGCCCGGCTGCTGGCCTCCATCCGGTGGAACGCCCCGATGACCTCCCGGCCGAAGTCGGTGACCAGCGATCCCCCGTCGCGCCGGCCCGGCAATGTCGTCACGACGGGCTCGACGAACATGCTGTTGAGGCTTTCGACCAGCAGCCACGCCTTGCGATATCCCATGCCGAGTTCCCGCGCCGCCGACGCGATCGACCCATGCTTGGCGATCGCCTCGAGGATGGCGATCTTGCCCGGCCCGAGCCGGGAGCCTTGCGAAAAATCGATGCGCAGAAAGAGATTGGTTTGGTCCATCCGGCAGGGCCTCGGCATCGATCGCTACGGCTAGGGTATGTCGCATTGCGCGCTCGAGCCAACGCAAGATGCAAATTGGGCACCAGCCTGCGAGTATGCTGCGATCCCCGATAGGCCGTCGTCGGCGGCACCCGAAATCAGCACAGGGCCAAGGAAGCCAAGCAAGCCTTTCTTTCGCGCTGGCAATTTTGTGTCGGTCGTTCAGTCCTCGCTTGAGGTGCAGTGCCTTCGATGACAATCAAATCTCGTCTGCACAACAAGCCCGTGTAGGTGGCATCCGCCGAGCACCATAGGTCATAAGGACTTGTCATGAACGAAGCGCAAGCGCCATCACCGAGTCGCCAGTGGTATCGTCCGACCTCGATCTGGCGATCAATCAAGACACGGCCTCGGCTCTATTTGGCGGCGATTGCGGGACTCGCTGCGTTTGCGATCCTGCCGCGGAGCCTCTCGGGAAGCGTGCGCGAAGCCTTGATCTGGATCGTCGCTGGTCTTGTCTATCTGGGCGTTGCCGGGCGCCTGATGGCGACCAGTAGATCGGAGACTATTGCCCACCGTGCAGCACGTAATGACGACAGTGGCATGGTGATTATGGCGCTGATCCTCTTGTCGGTTGCATCGAGTTTTATTTCGATTGCCGGATTGATGACCGAGGCCAAAGAAGCGACACGACAGGTCAAGCTCCTCTATTTGTCACTCGCGGCGCTGACCATCATTGTGTCGTGGTTCGTCATGCAGGTGACCTTTACCTTGCATTACGCTCACGAATTCTACCGACCTAGCGTGCACGGTCGCGACGAGATTGGTGGCCTTGTTTTTCCTGGCGAGGCAAAGCCCGACTATTGGGATTTCCTCTACTTCGCCACGTCAATTGGAGCGACCTCCCAGACATCGGATGTCGGCATTCGCTCAAGAGCCATTCGGAGGTTGGTAACGGTGCATGCCGTCGTTTCGTTCTTCTTCAACTCGGCGGTGCTTGCCCTGACCATAAACCTTGCCGCAAGCCTCATCTGATCCACCGCAAAAGAAGCTTTGCACGTCATGAGTAAGACCATTTTCGGAACGGCTCCTGCTGTTGGCCGGGGTCGGTGTGGCGGAAGGAACACGAACAAATGGGCTCCTCGGACGGGCGGTTGCCATAGGGCGCATTGCGGTGGTCGCCCAGATACACCAACGCCTGTCCCGGAAAGCGCTCGACGAGCGCTTTCAGGACGGTGAGGCCGCCGTGGCCGGAATCGAAAACGCCGATCATGACGACCGTCATGGCTCGGCGTTTCCGTTGCGACAAGCGCTGTGTCAGCAGTCCGCGTCAGATGTACGCTGGCGGGGGCACCGCCCGTCAGTAGCAGCGATCCTTGCAGATCTTGATCGGGCCCACGTAGTTGCACTCGCGGCGGCACACCGGCGCGCGGCGATACTCCCGCTGCGGTGCATAGTGCTGGCGCGGCGGGGCATAGTGCTGGCGCGGCGGCCGCGCGTCGTAACGGTCGCAATTGTAGCCGGCATGATAGTGCCAACCGTAGCGTCCCTCTTGCACGTCGCGATGGCAGCCATGCACCTTCTGGACGAGGCTGCCCGCCTCGACCTCGACGGACAGCGCCTGCGACAGCGGAGCTGCAGAGGCGCCCGACGACAGTGCGGCCAGAACCAAGGCTCCCGCGACAGCGGCAAACGTCTTACGCAAAGTATGTTCCCTTCTCGATTGCATCCCGGCGACTTCTATTAACCATATCAGCGGACGCAATGCCAGCGTGACTGCCCTCGCCGACATAGCAAGACACTTTCGAGGCGCGGTGACCACATGATCGAAGATCGCCTCAGCCGAGGCGACCTTCGAGCGCATTGCGATAGAGCTGGAGCGCTGCCGCGGCATCGAGCGGCACCGGATTGCCGCCAGCCGTCGGGTCCCTCGGCGCCATCTCGCTCATCAGTTGGAAGCGCGTGTCGTCGACGCCGAGGCCGGCAAGCGTGTGCGGCACGGCGAGATCGCGCCGCAGCGTCAACACCCAGTCGAGAAACGCGTCGAACGTCGGCGTCAGGCCGAGGTAGGCGGCGAGCCGCTCGATCTTCTGCGTGATGGCATCGCGGTTGAAGACCAACACGTAGGGCATGACCACGGCGTTGGTGAGCCCGTGATGGGTGTCGTAGAGCGAGCCCACAGGATGCGACAGCGCGTGCATGGCGCCGAGGCCTTTCTGGAACGCGGTCGCGCCCATCGCCGCCGCCGACATCATGTGCGCACGCGCCTCGAGATCGCTTCCCATTCGATAGGCACGAGCCAGGTTCTCCTTGACGAGCCGCAGCCCCTCGACCGCGATGCCGTCGGCGAGCGGGTGATAGAACGGCCCGCAATAAGCCTCGAGGCAATGCGCCAGCGCATCCATGCCGGTGCCGGCTGTGATCACCGGCGGCATGCCGACGGTGAGTTGGGGATCGCAGATCGTCACCTTCGGCATCATCAGCGGGTGAAAGATCACCTTCTTCGTCTGCGTTGTCTCGTCGGTGATGACGCCCGCGCGGCCGACCTCGGAGCCGGTGCCAGCCGTCGTCGGCACGGCGATGACCGGCAGGATGCCGTTGGGGTCGGCGCGGGTCCACCAGTCGCCCACGTCCTCGAAGTCCCACATCGGCCGGGTCTGGCCGGCCATGAACGCGATCACCTTGCCGGCATCGAGCGCCGAGCCGCCGCCGATCGCGATGACGCCGTCGTGCCGGCCCGCTCGCAGGACGCTGAGCCCGGCCTCGATGGTCGCCGCGACCGGATTGGGCCGCACGCCGGTGAAGAGACCCGCCGGCCGCTTCGCCGCGACGAGGATGTCGGTCGCCGTCCTGATCATCGGCAGCTTCGCGACGCCCGGGTCGGTGACGATCAGCGGGCGCGTGATGCCGGCCGAGGTTGCAGCGTCGCCCAGCTCCGCGATGCGTCCCGCGCCGAACCGTACCGAGGTCGGAAAGCTCCAGTTCGCCGTGAGTTTCATTGGGGCCCTGCTGTGTCTTGGCTGACTCGGCCCGCATCACCGGTCGCGCATGAAGGCCAGCACGCGATCGCTCATCTCGGGCGTACGAAGGTAGCCGTAGACCTTGTGGTGGTTGGCCTTGCCGCCGGGCGCCACATAGCCGTTCAGCACGTAAGTGTCTGTGACCGTGACGCCTGCGTCATTGGCTGCGTAGTCGGTCGCAAGCCGCGCGTCCAGCGCCACCCGATCACGGACGTCGGCGAGGTTGGTCCAGTGCTGCACGACGCCTGGAACTCGCATGTCGAACCCCTGTGCGCGTTCTGCCTGCTTCACCGCATGCAATCCGAGCGGCGAGCCGAACGTCACCAGCTGATCGATCCGCAGCGCGCCCGGCACCAGCTTCAGGCTTGCCAGGACGTCGAAAGCCACGATCGAGCCCATCGAATGCGCGAGCAACATGATGCGCTGGCTCCGAGCGTGCGCCGCAGCCAAGGCCTTGCGCAAACGCCCACGGATCTCGTCGCGCTTGGCCGAAACCGAGTGATAGCGATGCAGGTCCGCCGCCGTGCGCTTCTTGATGGCCTCGAGCACCTCGCCGGTGCCAAGCGCGATCGACATCTTGTCGAGGAGGTTCTTGAGGTCGTTGGCGGCGTCGAGGCGCGACGCCTCATGCCGCGGCAGGGGGCCAATCCCCTCGGCCGGCACATAAGGAGCGGGATCTGGATCGAGCGGAGCTGCGTACATCACGTCGGCCCAATAGACGAACTCGAAGTTCAGATCTTGCGCCTTGACGCCGTGGTTTCGCTCGAGACCCTCGATGAGCGACATGCGCCACCACGCAGCGAGCCTGCCCGCCGCCGGCTTGTTGTCGAGGCCGTGGATGCCGATGATTGTCCAGGCCGTCATCGCTCGCCTCCTGTCGAATGCGCTCGCCTCGCGCGATCATGCCATTGCAGCAATGGGCAGCAATGGGGACAGTTTGAATTTCGGAGCCTGCGCCCCAGATCAGCGGCCCGCGCCCCATCGCACCTCGACGCCCTGCCCGGAACACCATCGTCGAGGTGCGTTGAAATTCAAACTGTCCCCATTTCCCTGTCCCCATTTCCCGCGGTGTTCCAAGGCCATGGCCACTGAAGCGCCCTGTAACCGAGCTGGTGGCGGAACGCCGCTCTGCCCTGCGCGGGCATTCAGGGAAACTGCAAAAGCGCGATGGACTTTCTCAGGCGCAACGGATCATGGTCGAAGGCGACGGCGCACGAACGCGTCTGGGGCTCGGATTCCGTGTGGCTTCTCATCACGTGTACACTCGTCACGACCCTCTACGCCACCTCTCTCACCATCGCCAACGTGTCGCTACCGCAGATCCAGGGCGCGCTTTCGGCAAGCCCCGATCAGATTTCCTGGGTGGTGACGGCGAACCTGATCGCGACGGCGGTGACCATTCCGCTGGCGGGGTGGATCTCGGCCCGCTTCGGACGCCGGCGCGCCATGATCTGGGGAATTGCTGGCTTCACCGCAGCCACCCTCATGTGCGGCCTGGCGACGTCGCTGGCCGAGCTCGTATTCTGGCGGGTGCTGCAGTCGGCGTTCGGCTCGCCGCTGACGCCGATTTCGCAATCGGTGGTCATCGACCAGTTCACCGGCGCCAAGCGCGGGCCGGCGCTGGCGATCTACTCGATGGGCGTCAGCGTGCCACCTACGCTCGCGCCACTGCTCGGCGGCTACATCAGCGAGACGATTTCCTGGCGCTGGGTGTTTTTCATTCTGGTGCCGATTGCCCTTCTCGCCATGGTCGGGGTGTTGACCGCCATCAAGCGAGACCCGCCACGCGAGGAGCGGCCGAAGCTCGACTGGATCGGGTTCCTGAGCCTGTCGATTACCGTCGCCTGCATCCAGCTGATGCTCGACCGCGGCGAACGGGCGGAATGGTTCGGATCGACGGAGATCATCGTTGCGGCACTGCTGGCGGTTCTGTTCGGCTGGATCTTCCTGGCGCACAGCCTGACCAGGGACCGGCCGTTCATCGATCCGCGCCTGCTGCTCGAGCGCAATTTTGTGCTGGGCATCGGCATCTCCTGTATTTTCGGCATGCTGTTCGTGACGCCTATGGTGCTCGTCCCGGCCATGCTGCAGCAGTTGCGCAATCTGCCCGAGTTCACCGTCGGCACGCTGATTGCCGCCCGCGGCGCCGGCACCATCCTGTCGATGCTGATCATGATCTTTTTCGCCAACTCGTGGAATCCGCGTCTGCTGTTCCTGATCGGCTTCGGCTTTCACACCTGGGCCGGGCTCGAGATGGCGCAATTCGAGGTGAACGTGTCGCTCGCCGAGGTCGTCTGGGTGATGGCGTTGCAAGGCTTCGGCGTCGGCTGGCTCTGGGTGCCGATGACGCTGGTCACCTTCTCCAATCTCGACCCGCGCCGGTCGGCGGAGGGCGCCGCGTTTTTCCATTTCGTGCGCAGCGTGGGCTCCAGCTTCTACATCTCGGCGAGCGTCGTGGTCGTTTTCCACACCCAGAAGATCACCTACAGCGAGCTGGTGCAGTGGATCAATCCGTTCAGCGCGCCGCTCAACCTGCAGATGGCGACGGGCGGCTGGAGCACCGAGAGCGCTGGGGGCCTCGCGCAAATCGCGGGCGAGGTGGGGCGCCAGGCGACGAACATCGGCTACATCAACGCTTTCAACCTGTATTTGTGGACCTCGCTGCTCGTCTACCCGCTCATTGCCCTGATCGTATGGCCGCCAACCGGCTACCGGGGCGAACCTGATCCCCGTGGGCGACGGCGCGAGTGACCGCCGCCCCTCACAAGGATGGCGGGTGGGCCGCCGCCGTGTGCGCACAACCTCGACCCCGCGGCCGAATTTATCCCCGCGATTTACCATATTGCTTGGATGTGGCCGCGAAACTTGTGCCCGCGTGTCCGAATGGCCGCATCATGGGGCCAAGGCCGCTGGTCGTGCGGTGGGTCGCGGCGACGCTATCCAAGACATGGCTGGAGGCTGCGCTCTTTGAACTGTGAATCCTTTTACGACACACCGGTCGCAGCACGGCTGCTGGGCGGCTCGAAGCAGCCGTGTGGGCTCACAAGGGCTTGCCCGCAAACGGCACCACGGCGCAGGTGACGCGCCGTGTCCGCAGCCGCTCGCACAGTCGGTCAGCGTCCTCGGACGAGGCCATCGGCCCAGCGATAAGGCGATAGGACGGCGGGTCTCCCGGCGTTTCCACGACACGGGGCTCGAGGCCGCGCACGACCGATTTGTGGCTCTCCTGGACGAGTTGCCAGCTCAGCCGCAACGCGTCCAAGGAGGGCGCCGAGGCGAGTTGCACGCCCGATGGCAGGCCGGCATTGGGCGCCGCGGCCGTGACGGTGCGCCCTGGCGCTGCAGCGACGGCTGCGGCTGCGGCCGAGCGAGTTGGATCGCCCTGGCGGCCGGTGGCAGTCGGGCGCTCCTCCAGGAAGCCGGCGACGGCCGCAGTGCCTGCCGATTTGGCCTTGGCATCCGGCGCTACGGCGGTCAGGCGCGACTGCGGTCCGATGACCGATTTGAGCCCGGTCTCAACCGTGGCAAGGCGGGCCACCAGCGCGGCATTGGTGCGCTCGGCCGAGGTCGCGGCGAGCCGAAGGTCGACCAACTCCGTCTCCAGATGCTTCACGGTCTGCTTCAAATCTCGGATCTCGGTGGCGAGCTTTGCCATGGCGCGCTGGCCGCGATTGTCCTCGGGCGCACCGACCGGTAGGCGCTGGAACAGCCCCTCGGTGATCTGCGGGCGCACCACCATCAGGGCCAGATAAGCGAGCGCCACGGCGGCGAGACCTGCCCAGATCGCCACGTAGAGCGGCGAGAGGCCGCGCATGGGCCGGTTCGGTTCATGAGAAACAGTGTTCAATCTATCGATCCTCGATCAGGCGAAATCAACGTACGAATCAGGCATAAATGGTTGCGTTGGTTGCATCCCGCGTCAATCGCATGAGCGGCATCGGCGGCCGTCCGCTGTGGAGAACACGGGTGCGACTGTCTGTGGTTCTGCTTGCAGTTGCATTGCCGCCTCGACATCGCCATGGCTGTGGGCGATGCCGGCATGACACTTGCTGGCCACACGTGCTGTTGGCAGTGAACCTGGCTTCGAGGGGCGTCTCAATCGTCCCACGATGTCCGACCGAGGGCGGGATCGAGAGAACATGACGACGCCGTCTCTGCTGACCATCGTGCTCGGCGCGGGCAAAGGCACGCGCATGAAATCGGCAATGCCAAAGGTGCTGCACCGCGTCGCCGGGCTGTCGATGCTGGGCCATGTGCTGGCGACTGCCCAGGCTGCAGGCTCGAACCGGACCGCCGTCGTGGTCGGACCGGGTATGGATGCGGTTGCCGACGAAGCCCGGCGCCATTTGCCGTCGGCCGAGATCTTCGTACAACAGCAGCAGCTCGGCACCGCCGACGCCGTGAAGGCTGCGAGTGCGGCGATCGCGGCACACCACGGCCACGTCATCGTGCTGTTCGCCGATACGCCCCTGTTCCGGCCGGAAACCTTGCAGGACGTGCGCCGCGCGCTCAACGGCGGCGCAGCCGTCGCCGTTGTCGGCTTCGAGGCGGCTGATCCGCACGGATACGGCCGGCTGTTGCTTGATGTTCATGGAAAGCTGATTGCAATTCGCGAGCACAAGGATGCAGATGCGGACGAACGTCGCACGCGGCTTTGCAATGCTGGCGTCATGGGCTTCGACGCGGCGCATCTGCGAGCCGTTCTCGATCGCATTGACAACAACAATGCCAATCGCGAATTCTACCTCACCGATGCCGTCGGCCTGACCTTTGGCGATGGGCTTCACGACGGGCCGCCGATGGAGGTCATCGTCTGTCCCCAGACCGAGGTGCTCGGCGTCAATTCGCGCGACCAGCTGGCGACCGCAGAAGCGCTCTGGCAGTCGCGGCGGCGGCACGAGGTGATGCTTGGCGGCGCCACATTGATCGCCCCGGAGACGGTGTGGCTCAGCCACGACACCCGGATCGGCCAGGACGTCACCATCGAGCCGAACGTGTTTTTTGGACCCGGCGTCGTCATCGAGGACGGCGTCACCATCAAGGCCAACACGCACATCACGGGCCACGACGGCAAGAGCCGCGAGGGCGTCGTCGTGCGCGCCGGCGCCGAAATCGGACCGTTCGCGCGGCTGCGGCCGGGCGCCGACATCGGCCCCGACGTGCACATCGGTAACTTCGTCGAGGTCAAGAACGCAAAGCTGGAAGCCGGCGCCAAGGCCAATCATCTGGCCTACATCGGCGACGGTCTGGTCGGCGAGAAGGCCAACATCGGGGCCGGCACGATCTTC
>JANOJW010000008.1:0-1869 GCA_031418955.1 Hyphomicrobiales bacterium
AATTGCCGCCGCGCGCGCCACGAGGTCCTCGCTCGACGCGACGGCTGCGCGCGCGGTCCACACGCTGAACGCTGTGAGTGCTGCCCCCAGCACGCCGCGCGCAAGCCGTCCTGGCGTGGTCGGCTCCGCGAAACCCAGGAGCCCCGCGAGCGGCGTCATCAGGGCTTCGACAATAGGAAAGTGCGCGCTGTTCGTCGACCAATAGGCGGCAAAGCCGACGAAGCCCGAAGTCTGGTCAAGCCCGGCGAGCCAGATCGGCCAGGCAAACAGCCCGACGAGGCCCACAAGCATGGCGAGCGCTCCCGCCAAGCGGCGCGGCGCGTCGAACAGCGGCCGCAGCAGCAGCGGCGCCAGCATCACCGGCCAGATCTTGGCGCCGATGGCGAGGCCGATGACGAACACGCTCGCCAGATGCCGGCCGCGCACGGCGAGCAGCACCGCGCCCAGCACCAGCGGCAGCACCACGACCTCCATGTGCGCGCTGTTGATCGTCTCCTTCAACACCAGTGGCGACAGCCAGTAGAGCGCACCCCACAGGGCTGAGCGGCCGACCGCCTTCAACAGCGCCAGGATCAGCGCCAGCGTCGCGCCCTCGCAGGTGAGCGCGATAAGCCGCCAGCCCGTGAGGCCCCAGGGATCGAGCCAGTGGGCGAGGCCGAACGCCGCCTGCGCGACCGGCGGGTAGATGGTCCGCAACTCTGGATAGGTGATCTGATCAAACACCGCTCCAGCGTCCCGCGACAGATCGAGTCGCTGGTCGTTGTAGGCGAGCGAGTTCACGGCAGCGGGGGCGACAGCGTACGGATTGAACCCGTGAGCCACCAGTCCGCCGTCCCACAGATAGCGATTGTGGTCGAGTTCGAGGATCGGCGTCGAGGCCATCAGCACGTAGCGCGCGAGGAGGCCCGTCACGATGATCAACGCCAGAATGCTGCGCTGCAGCGCCGGGTCGAGGATCAGCGAGCGGCGGATCAGCGGAACGAGCGCCAGCGCCAGCACGCCCGAGGCTGTCAATGCGAATGCGAACGGCAGGATAGGACGCTCGCGGGGCGGGCGCAGATGGGCAAACTGCAGGCTCCAGAAGGTGGCGAGGGTGGCGGCCGACAGGATCAGCGCGCACGCCAGCCACCACAGACGCAGGGTCGTCCGGCGGGAATATGATGCAGGACATGCCATGACTGAAGCAAATCTGTTACGTTGGGACGGCAGGCCTCGGCACCGTGTCGGTCTCGCAACGGACCTGTTCACTTTTTTCAGCCGATTCCACCTGCCACTTGCCAAGGCTCACGCTGAGCCCAATACTTCGATCACTTTTCTGTGTGTGGCTGGGAGTTGTCCATGTCAAAATTTCATCTTTTGGAGACGACCGAATTGTTGGGCTCGATCAGCGAGCCGCTCGCGCGCCCTGACCGGCGTCGTTTTCTCGCAACCACGGCGGCAGCCGGTTCCGCGGCGCTGCTCGATCCAACCTCTGCCTTTGCGGGGAAGCCGGATCTCGGCTCGTTCCGCAACGGCGTACCGGCGATCGAGCGCAATGGCGGGCGCTACCGCGACGAACTGGTGAAGGATCTGTCACAACTCACCGACCTGAGCTTCAAGAGCCAGGGCGCGCAGTGGTGGCGGCTCAACACCTTCATCACGCCGATCGAGCAGTTCTTCGTCCGCAACACGCACGCGACGCCACGCAAGGAGACCGATCCGCGTGTCGATCCGCGCCACTACAAGCTCAAGATCCACGGCAACGGCGTCGAGCGTGAGCTGGTGCTGAGCTATGAGGATCTCCTGAAGATGCCCTCGCGCTCGATCGTGTGCACCATAGAGTGCGCCGGCAACGGCCGCACCATGTTCTGGGAGCAGCAGGGCATGACC
>JANOJW010000009.1:0-7477 GCA_031418955.1 Hyphomicrobiales bacterium
GCGGGCTTCAGCCGTTGGGCGAAATCGCGCGCCAACTTACCATGCCCCCCCACCACCGCTCGCCGCGCGTTTGGCGCCGTCTCCCGGGGGTTGTGGGGGCGAAATCCGCGCGTCGGCTCCAGCGGGCGTAAAACGCGCAGCGGACGCGCTATTGCGCCCTACGGCACCCCCCTCACCCCTTCTCGCGCATCAGGCGGGCCTTGGTGCGCTGCCACTCGCGCTTCTTGATGTCCTCGCGCTTGTCCTCGTGCTTCTTGCCCTGGGCGAGCGCGATGCGCAGCTTGGCGCGGCCCCGCTCGTTGAAATAGATCTGCAGCGGCACGAGCGTCATGCCCTGCCGCTCGATGGCGATCGTCATCTTGTGGATCTCGCGCGCCTTCAGGAGAAGCTGGCGCGGACGCCGCGGCTCGTGCTGGAAAAAGCTCCCCGCACTCTTGTACTCGGGGATGTAGGCGTTGATCAGGAAGATGCCGCCGTTCTCGGACGAGGCGTAGCTCTCCGCGATGTTGGCCTGGCCCGAGCGCAGCGACTTGACCTCGGTGCCGACCAGCGAGATGCCGGCCTCCCACGTCTCGTCGATACGAAACTCGAACCGCGCCCGCCGGTTCTCGGCGACGACCTTGTGGTTGTCGGTTTTCTTCTCGGCCATGGCCGGGGTGGTCCCTCGAAGCACGAAAGGCCCGACCGTAGCGCCGGGCCTGTCGCGAATGGTTCTTGAACGCGCCGCCGGTCAGACGACTTTCTCTGCGTTCTTGATTTCTTGCGCTGTCGGTGGCCGAACATCGCTGGCCTTGAGGGTCACGACGTCGATCGTTCGCCCTTCGGCATCCGTGAACTCCACCTCGTAGGCCTGCCCGTCCTTGTAAACATGCACCACCGTGCCGCGACAGCCCTGCGTCAGGCCAAACTCGGCCAGCGGCCTTGTCAGGATGACAATAGCCAGTTCCTTGATCATGGTGTCCTCCGCGGACCCGGGTATGCCGTGACGAAGCGGGGCGCGCTGTCGCCATCATCGATGATCCAGACCGCCCGAACGATCGGTGCTCGGCCATCCGGGCATTCCAGAGGTCCGTCAATAACGTACTTCTCGCCATGCGGCGAGGATTGCATGCTAAGAAAGTCGTGACGTTGACCGTGCTGCAAAATTGCGTCTGCAAGTACAACGGGCTGGGCGGGATCGAAGCCGAAACTCATGAAAAAGGCAGCCTTTGAGCCGCCTTCCTCGTGTGTTTCGTCAAGCAGATACGACGTGATCTTTGCATCATCGATTGACGCAAGATCCGCGTTCGGCAGCTTTGCCACCGCCGCTCCTACTCCGCAGCCTTGGCGTTGATCAGGCGGGCGTGGGAGAGCGCCGCGTCGACGGTCTTCTTCGTGGCGTCGGTGACCGGCGCCATCGGCAGGCGGCAAGCGTCGCTCTCGATCGCCCCGATCCGCCAGGCGGCGTACTTGACCGGCCCCGGATTGGTTTCGACGAACAGCGCGTCGTGCAGCGGCATCAGGATGTCCTGGATCTCGAGCGCGCGCTTCCAGTCGCCCTTCAGGCACGCGGTCTGGAATTCAGCGCACAGCCGTGGCGCCACGTTCGAGGTCACCGAGATGGCCCCGTTGCCGCCGTGCGCGTTGAAGCCCAGCGCCGTCGCGTCCTCACCCGTCAGGTAGGAGAATTTCTTGTCGATCAGCAGCCGGTGCTGGGACATGCGCTCGATCTTGTTCGAGGCGTCCTTGACGCCGGCGACGTTCTTGAGCGTGGCGATGCGCGCGAGCGTGGCGGGTACGATGTCGACGACCGCGCGACCGGGCACGTTGTAGACGATGATGGGCAGGTCGACGGCCTCGCTGATCGCCTTGAAGTGGAGGTAGAGGCCCTCCTGTGTCGGCTTGTTGTAATAGCCAGTCGAGTGCAACGTCGCGTCGGCGCCGGCCTTCTTGGCGGCCTTGGTGAGCTCGATCGCCTCGGCGGTCGAGTTGGAGCCCGCGCCCGCGATCACGGGAACGCGCTTCTTCGCCGTCTCGACGCACAGTCCGATCACCTTCGCATGCTCTTCGTGCGACAGCGTCGGCGCCTCGCCGGTGGTGCCGACGGGAACGAGACCGTGCGAGCCCTCCTTGATCTGCCAATCGACAAAGCGGGCGTAGCCGGCCTCGTCGACCTTGCCGTTCTTGAACGGCGTCACCAGTGCCGTGAACGAGCCCTTGAACATCGTATGCTCCCCAGAAGCGGTGCGGCGTGGAGGTTCCACGCACCGGGCACCATGGAACTGACCTTATCGTCTTGGATTATCGTCTTGGATTGTCGAGTAGCGGTCATGCACGCAGGCGCGACGCGGGTTACAGCACGCCTTGCGGATACCGCGACTTTATGCGCTGATCCGCCCGTCCGCAAGGTAAACGCGGCGGATTTGGGCAATCGCGCCTGTGAATTGATCGGCACCCGGGCCGAGGCGCGATACGAGGGCGAGGCGGGAGTACTATTGCGAGGTGATTGGCGCGTGAGCGAACGGGCGATGAGATCGGCGGCATGGCTGGGCGTGGGCGTCGTCGCGCTCGTCGTGCATGCAATGCTGTCGCCGGTCACTGGGCAGACGCCCGCGGCGAAGCCCGAGCCCAACGCCAAGGTTGCGCCCAAGCCGGCGGCCAAGACCGATAAGCGCGCGACTGGTCCCAAGGCTGCGACAGGAGCGCCGCCCGCCGCAGCTGCAGACTCTCCACCGGCTGTGGCAGCCGATCCTGCACCGGCGGCGACCGGCGAGGCTCCAGCCGATCCAGTCGTGAAGGCTGCCGAACCCGCGCCTCCGGCTGCGGCGGCCGAGCCACCCGCAGTCGCCGCCGCGCCCGCCATTCCAAGCCCGGCGCCGTCGACGCCCGAGGCCGAATACTTCGCCAAGCTCGATGCATTGATCGCCCCCGTTCGCGATTATTCGCCCTCGTCCGAGGATCTGCAGCGCGTACGCGAGCTGGTCACGAAGGCCGGCATGACCTCGCCGCAGATGCACGACACCTGGATCCAGATCAAGGATCCGGCCGCGCGCAAGCTCGTGGAGTGGCAGCTGCTCAAGGCGGGCCTCGGCGCGCCGAAGGCCTTCGTCGACTTCATCGAGCAGAGCCCGTCGTGGCCCGACCGGGCCGAGCTGCAGCGGCGCGCCGAGGAGCAACTGCTCGAGGCTGGCGGCAGCACGGCGCGGATCGCGGCCTTCTTCAAGGGCGGCGAGCCGCGCTCGGGGGCCGGACTCGCGGCCCTGGCGTCAGCGCACCTGGCCGAGAAGAACGAGGAGGCGGCAAAGAAGCTTGCGGTCAAGGTCTGGCGCGAGTTCGAGTTGCCGGCCGCGCTGGAGGCTGGCTTCCTCGAGCGGTTCGGATCCTGGCTGACGGAGGCCGACCACAAGCGTCGCCTCGACCGCATCCTGGTTGACGAGGTCCGCTTCAAAGCCGAGCGCGACCAGCGAGCCGAGCTTGCCAAGCGCGTCATCCGGCATCTCTCGGAGCCTGAGAAAAAGAAGGCGGAGGCCCGACTCGCGGTGTTCCTGCGTGCCAAGCTCGCCGGACAGATGCTCGCCGCACTGCCAGCCGAGCCCGACGGTCAGCCCGCCAGCCAAACCGACTGGGGCCTCGCCTATCAGAAAGTGCAGCACTATCGCCGTGGCGGCCAGCACGAGGAGGCCTGGAAGATCCTGACCGCCGCCCCGACCGATCCCGAACTCATCACCAGCCCCGACGACTGGTGGGCCGAGCGGCGGGGGGCGGCCTACGACGCCCTGAAAGCCGGCCGCGCCGAACTTGCCTACGACCTCGTCAAGGACGCCGGCCCGTTGAGCGTCAATCCGCTGAAGGACCAGTCGTTCATGGCCGGCTGGCTGGCGCTGCGTCATCTCGGCAAGCCTGAGGCCGCGCGCGGCCACTTCGATGTCTCCCAGAAGGCGGCGGACGGACCGTTGAGCAAGGCGCGCGCCGAGTACTGGCTCGGCCGCGCGCTGGACGAGCTCGGGAGGAAGGACGAGGCGCGCCAGCGCTATGCGGCGGCGGCCCTGCAGACGGACGCTTTCCACGGCCTGCTCGGCCGCCACAAGCTCGAAGCCGGCGACGCGCTCGACCTGCGCACCGGCCTCCCCGCATTGCCGACGCCGGAGGATGCGGCGCGCTTTGTCGGACTGGACAGCGTGCGGGCCGCGGTAATCGCGATCAAAGCCGGCCTGTCGCCGAGCGTGCACCGGGCGCTGTTCGCAGGGCTTCGCAATCACCTCGACGGCGAGGCCGATCTCGCGATGCTCGCGCACCTCGCCTCGGCGCTGGGCGATCCGCAGGCCTCGCTGCGGATCGGCAAGACCGCGATCGCCAAAGGCCGCAACCTGATCGTCTACGCCTATCCCCTGCACACCTTTCCAGCCTACACGCCGCTGCGCGATCCGCCCGAGCCAGCCCTCCTGCTCGGCATCGCGCGCCAGGAAAGCGAGTTCAACAACCAGATCACGTCGACGGCGGGCGCGCGCGGCCTGCTGCAGGTGATGCCGGTCACCGCCCAGCACATCTGCCGCGACTACAAGATCAAGTGCGACATTGCGCGGCTCAACTCGGACAACGCCTACAACGCCATGCTCGCGTCGGCCTACGTCACCGACCGCATGCGCGAGCTGTCGGGCAACTATGTGCTGACGCTGGTCGCCTACAACGCGGGGCCCGGCCGCGCGCGCCAGTGGATGCGCGAGTTCGGCGACCCCCGCGATCCAGCGATCGACGCCATCGACTGGATCGAGCGCATCCCGATCGAGGAGACGCGCGAGTACGTGAAGAAGGTGCTCGCCAACGTACAGGTCTATCGCGCGCGCCTGGGCGACGAGCGCGCGCTGCGGCTCGAAGCGGATCTGCGGGGGAAGTCGCAGCAGCGCCGCACCTCCGTTCCGTGAATCGGCAACGCAAGGCGACGTAAAGCAAGGAGGCAGCCGCGCCCCTTCCCGGTTGCTCGACTTCTCGGCTGCGCTCTGCCATAAAGCGCGGCGAGGAAATCCTGAGCGCTGCGGTCTTGTTTTGCCGTGGCCGCCAACGCGTGCCGAGAGTTCATTTCATGTCGATTTCCAAAGAGTCGATCACCAAAGAGCAGGTGCTGTCCGAGTTGCGCCGCATCAAGGGTCCGGATCTGGCCGACAACATCGTCGATCTGGGGCTGGTCTCAGAGGTGCTGCTGCGCGAGGGCCGCGTCTACTTCTCGATCACGGTGCCCACCGAGCGAGCCGAGGAGCTGGAGCCGCTGCGGCAGGCGGCCGAGAAGGTGATCCGCGACCTGAAGGGCGTTGCGGGTGTCACGGCGGTGCTGACTGCCCAGAGTGCGAGAGGCGGCGCGCCGGCATCACCGCCGGCTGGCGTCGGCGGCGGCATGGCGCCCGAGAGCGCGCGGGTGCAGGCGGCGCGCGCCAAGGGTGGAGGCGGCGACGGCGCGCATCATGGGCACGCGCACGGACCGGCGGGTCACACGCACGGGCCGGGCGGGCATGGCCATACGCATGCGCCAGCACCTGCGGCCGGCGCGGGCGGCGCGCGGGCGGCGACGGGGGTGCCGGGCATCCGCCACATGATCGCGGTCGCCTCGGGCAAGGGCGGCGTCGGCAAATCGACGACGGCGGTCAACCTGGCGCTGGGTTTCCAGGCCAATGGCTTCAAGGTCGGCATTCTCGACGCCGACATCTACGGCCCCTCGCAGCCCAAGCTTCTGGGACTCTCCGGCAAACCGCAGGTCGGCCCCGGCAACAAGCTGGTGCCGATGGTCGGATACGGCCTCAAATGCATGTCGATGGGCTTCATGATCGACGAGGCGACGCCGATCATCTGGCGCGGGCCCATGGTGGTGTCGGCGCTGACGCAGATGCTGCGCGAGGTGGTGTGGGGCGATCTCGACGTGCTGGTCATCGACATGCCACCCGGCACCGGCGACGTGCAGCTGACGATGGCGCAGCAGGTGCCGCTGTCGGGCGCGATCATCGTCTCGACGCCGCAGGACCTGGCCCTGATTGATGCGCGCAAGGGCCTCAACATGTTCCGCAAAACGGACATTCCCGTCATCGGCATCATCGAGAACATGAGCTTTTTCCTGTGCTCCAAGTGCGGCGAGCGGCACGAGATCTTCGGCCATGGCGGCGCACGCTTGGAAGCGGAGAAGCTCGGCGTGCCGTACCTCGGCGGCGTGCCGCTGCACCTCGACATACGCGAGAAATCGGACTCAGGCCAACCGATCACCGCGACGGCGCCCGAGAGCGTGCATGCCGGCATCTACCGGGAGCTTGCCGCGCGCGCGTGGTCCGAGTTGGAGGCCGCGCAAGGCCACCGGGTGCCGCCGCCGAAGCTCGCGCCGTCGGCGGATCGCGCCGCACTGTCGATCGAGTTCGAAGGGCAACGCGCGTTCGAGTTGTCGGCAGAGATGCTGCGCGTGATGAGCCCTTCGGCGGAAGTGCAGGGCCATTCGCCCGACCAGCGCGTGACGGTGGGCAAGAAGCGCGGCGTGAAGATCCGCGACTTGGCGCCGATCGGCAACTACGCGGTGAAGATCATCTTCGACGACGGCCACGACACCGGGTTGTTCACGTGGAGCTATCTGCAGTTGCTCGGCCGCGAGAAGGACAGCCGCTGGACGGGATATCTCAAGGAACTCGAGCAGAAGGGGTTGAGTAGGGGGTAAGGGAGGTCTGCCACCCTCTCATTGGCCTGAGCCTTCGGGTCTCATGGCCGTAGGGTAGTTGCGACCGGCATTCTGCGCATCAGAGACCTTCTGAATGGCTGTTTTTTGGTGTTTAATTCGGCCTTGACATACCCTCGAGGCCGAACTGTTCAAGCTACGTTCTGTAACACATAGCCATCTGCTACAGCATTGATCCTAATCGGCTGGGATTCAGCTGTCGGCACGCTTCGCCTCGAAAGCTGATCCATCCCGAGTTCAACCTTCAGCTCAAGCTTCTCGATTGCGAGCTTGCGGATGACCGCCTCAGCGACGCTATCGATCTCAGTCTCTGAGCGCTCCCAGCGTCCAATTGACTGTTTGTCTCGATGCACAAGACCAGCCAACTCGGCCTGAGTGTAGCCCATCTCGGAACGCAGAAAGCGCAGCTCCGCACCGTTCATGCCCTTAGCGTGGCTCACGATTCCTTCCGCAATCACGCGGTGCAACACGTTGACTGCAGGCACAAGGATCACCTCGTCGCCATCGTCGTCGGTCATCTTCGCGATGCCGCTGATGTAAACGTTCTGGAGACCACACTCCGTGTACTGGTGATCGGCCATTGTATTGCCCTCTCTGCCTTACTTGATGATCGATCCAGCTCTAGTGGCAAGTTCATCGACCCACATAACTGTCACTAGGAGCCTGTCCACTTTATCCTGGCGATGACGGATCGTGACGTCAATGAGGGCGCGGAAGGGCATGTTTGCCCTTCAAAGTGCCGCTGCGGCAGCTGTGTGGGCTCCATTCTGGGCGGCAGACGGAATCCGCCCCTGG
>JANOJW010000010.1:0-7847 GCA_031418955.1 Hyphomicrobiales bacterium
CCGCGGCAGCGCAATGCCCGCAATGCGGGAGAGACCCTCGGCCAAGCGGTCATGCCGGTCGTTCCAGATGCGTGCGCGCTCGGCCAACAGGCCGAGCTGCGGCCGCGCGATCGCCGCGACGAGGTTCGACATGCGCATCGAGTAGTTGGGCGTGACGGATTTCCAGCGCTTAAAGACGGCCTCGCTCGGGCGCACGCGGTGCTGGTCGTAGAGCATGTAGCTGCCTGAGTAGAGGATGGCGCGCGCGGCGATGTCCTCGTCATCGGTGACGAGCAGGCCGCCCTCGCCACCATTGACGTGCTTGTAGGCCTGCAGCGAGAAGCACCCGACCCGGCCGAATGTGCCCGTCGGCTTACCGGCCCAGCTCGCCCCCATCGTGTGCGCGCAGTCTTCGATTGCGATGATGCCGAGCCGGTCGCAGAGCTCCATCAGCGCCGTCATGTCGGCGATGTGGCCGCGCATGTGCGAGAGCAGCAGATGCCGGGCACCGGTCTCGCGCGCCTTGGCCTCGAGGTCGTCGAGATCGATGATGAGATCCGGCGTCGTTTCGACCAGGACATGCTCGGCGCCTGCGTGAGCGACGGCGCCAGGAACGGGCGCCAACGTGAACGCGTTCATCAGCACCTTGTCGCCCGGCCTGACGCCCGAGCAGATCAGCGCCAGGAACATGGTGCTGCCGCAGGAGTTGGCGGCGACGCAGAACCTGGCGCCGACAGATCGGGCGAATTCCTCCTCGAGCAGCGATACCTCGGAGCGATCGCCGAGCGTCTCGCCGTAGCGGTGCAGCCAGCCCGAGCGCATGATCGAGACGGCGCGCGCGATGCCCTCCTCCGGGATGGACGGCGGCTGCGACAAGTCGATGTCGAGCGGCGTGTGGGGTGTCTGATCGACCATGATCGCGCCTCAGTCCGTAACCGGTTTGCCGCGGTCGAAGTTGGTGCCAGGGAAGTACTTATCGAGGCGTGCGTCCGCCGAGCGTGCGTGCGCCTCCATACCCTCGACGCGCGAGATCCGCGCCGTCGCCAGGGCCACCTCCTTCGAGCCGTCTCGCGTCATGCGCTGCCAGGAGAGGGGCTTCAGGAACTTGTGCACCGACAGGCCTGCCGAATAGCGGCCTGCAGCTTTGGTCGGGAGGATATGGTTGGGCCCGCTCGCTTTGTCGCCATAGGCCACAGTGGTCTCCTCGCCGAGAAAGAGCGAGCCGTAGTTGCTGAGGCGGTCAAGCCACCAGTCGAGGTCCTTCGCCTGCACTTGCAGATGCTCGCAAGCGTAGCGGTCGGAGATCTCGACGATCTCCTCGCGGGTATCGGCGACAACGACCTCGCCATAGTCGTGCCAGGCAGCGGCCGCTGCCTCCCGGGCGGCAGCCGGCAACGAGGCAATCAACTCTGGGATCCGCCGCATCGCACGCTCCGCCACGTCGCGGGACGTCGATAGGATCCAGCCCGGACTTTCGTGACCATGTTCGATCTGGCCAACGATGTCGGCGGCGACGATTTCGGGATCAGACGTCTCGTCGCAGATGACCGCAACTTCCGATGGGCCGGCGAACACGTCGATGCCGACCTGTCCGAACAGCATGCGCTTCGCCTCGGCAACAAACTTATTGCCGGGGCCGACGATGATGTCCGCTGGCCTGCCGGTGAAGAGCCCATTGGCCATGGCAGCAATCGCCTGCACGCCGCCAAGCGTCATGATGACGTCCGCGCCGGCCCGGTACATGGCGTAGAGGACGAACGGATGGATTCCTTCTCCGCGGTAGGGCGCCGAGCAGGCGACGATCGTCTTCACGCCTGCGGCACGTGCCGTAGCAATCGACATGTATGCCGAGGCGATATGCGCATACCGCCCGGTCGGCACGTAGCATCCGGCGACGTTGACGGGCACCAGCCGTTGGCCCGCGATCACGCCCGGAGACAGCTCGACCAAAAAGTCGCTGATGCTGGCACGCTGCGCCTCGGCAAATCGGCGGACGCGATCGGTGGCGTAGTCGATATCGGCCTTGAGACCGGCTGATAAGTCGCGCGTGCGACGGTCGATCTCCTCGGGGTGAACAATGATCTCGCCAGTCCACATGTCGAGCTTGCGCGCGTAGTCTCGCACCGCCCGCTCGCCGCCCAGCGCGATGGTCTGCAGCATCTCCTCGACGACCGCGCGGGCATTCCCCGTCTCGCTCTCGGGCGTCTTGGCGGCGCGCTTCAGATAGGTGATCGGCATCGGCGTCCTCGTGGCGCAGCACCGGCCGGACGTGGCGTCCGGCCGGTGCGATCTTCGTGGACTTCAGTTGGTGTTGGTGGCGATTGCCGCGAGCGCCGGATCGGCCTTCACGGCCTTCATCGCAGTATCGTCAATGTAGGTCTTCGCCTCGGGCGCCGACGGCAGCGTACCGTTGGCGGTCATGAACGTGCCGATGGCGCCGAGCCACTTGTCGACGTCGGACACCCCCTTCGAGCGATCCATGATCTTCAGCTGCTCATCGAGGTTGTATACCGGGCGCAGATCGAACTCGGAATTGACGGCCTTGTCCGAAATCTCGACACCGCCGACCGCGTAGAATTTCTTCAGCATGGCGCGCGCTTCGGCGGGGTTCGCCTTTGCCCAGGCCCAGCCGCGCAGGTAGACGGCGAGGAACTTCGCCACCTCCTTCGGGTTCTCCTTGACGTATTCCGGGCGCGCGACGAGTGCGCCCGGCACAATGGCGCCAGCGTCGGCACCCGAGCACAGGTACTTAGCGCCCACCTTCTCTTCGAGGGTGTAGATGTTGGGTGCCCACACGCCGGCGATGTCGCCGTTGTTGGAGCTCAGTGCTGAGATGATTTGCGCCTGGCCGAGATTGACAAACTCCACGTCCTTGGCTTCGAGGCCCCACTTTTTCAGGCAGTTCAACGCTGCGTAGTGAACCGTGGAGTTGGTGGTGGTGAGGATTCTCTGCCCCTTGATGCCCGCCGGATTGGCCTTCAGCGCCTCGAACTTGTCGCCGCGGACCATCAGCGCACTCGTTTTCGACTCGTCATTTGTGAGGCCGATCGTGATGAGGCCGAAGCGCGAAGCGCCGAGCACGGCTGGCACCGAGCCCGTGCCGCCGACGTCCCATGCCTTCGCTTGCGCGGCAGCCACCTGCGGTGCCCCGGCGGGGAAGGTCGAGAACTCTGGCTCGAGACCCGCCTCTTTCCACCAGCCCTTCTCGGTCGCCACGTAGAACGGCAGCGCCCAGTAGACTGCGGGCTGATAGCTGATCTTGATCTTGGTAGGCGCCTGCTGAGCTTCGGCGCCCGTCGGCGCCGCAAAGGCCGCAGCAACTACTGCCGCAGCGGCCGTCAAGAGTTTGCGCATGGTCGTTCTCCCTGTTGCGACGGTCGAGCCGTCCTTGTTGGCGCTCAGTGATCGCCTGCGCCGCCGGCGTCCTTGGATTTCAGAAGTCGCCAAATGTGCGACCGCAGGTGCACGAACACCGGCAGATCCATAACCTCCTCGATCGGCATGCCCTCCCAGTTCCCGGACTGCCGGTGGGGTTTGATGTCCATGATCTCGAGCAGCCGGCCGGGCCGCTTGCCCATCACGACCACGCGATCGGCGAGATACACTGCCTCTTCGACGCCGTGCGTGATGAACATCACCGTGCGCGGGTTACGGCGGGCGAGCTGGATCAACTCCTCCTGCATGATGATGCGCGTCTGCGCGTCGAGCGCGCCGAACGGCTCGTCCATCAGCAGCACCTCGGGCTGCATGACGTAGGCCCGCGCGATGGCGACGCGCTGCTGCATGCCGCCCGACAGCATATGCGGGAAGCTCTCTTCGTGACCCTGCAGGCTCATCAGTTCGACATAGCGGGCGACCTGCGCATCGATCTCCGTGCGCGGCGTGCCCTTGCACATGAGGCCAAAGCCGATGTTCTGGCGCACCGTTTTCCACGGCAGCAGCGCGAACTGCTGGAACACGACGGAACGATCGGGTCCCGGCCGCTCGACGTCGCGCCCGCCGACCGTCACCGTGCCGGTGGTCGGAAAGTCGAGCCCCGCCGCCATGCGCATCAGCGTTGTCTTGCCGCATCCCGACGGGCCGACCACGGCGACGAACTCCCGGTCCTCGACCTTGAGATCGATGCGGTCCAGCGCCAGGAACCCGGCCTGCTGATCACCAAAACGCTTGGTGATGCCTGAGAAGACGATGTCGCCCATCAGGTCATCCCCCAGCGTCGATTGACGCCCCGCTCGGCGGCCCGCAGCAGGACGTCGATCAGGAAGCCGACGAGGCCGATGCCCAGCATGCCGCACATCACGGTGGCCGTACTCAGGTTCGCCTGTCCCTGCACCATCAGATAGCCGAGACCGGCGCCGACCACGATCAGCTCCGAGCCCACGAGCGACTGCCAACCCAATCCCGCAGAAACCCTGAGACCCGCGATGATCGAGGGAAAGGCGCCCGGGATCAGCACATGGCGCATGATCTGGGGACCGCTCGCTCCAAGCGTTTGCGCTGCCTCGACGAAGCGCCGGTCGACGAGGCGGGCGCCACGATAGGCGCTGATCACGCATGGTGCAAACGAGCCGACGAAGATGATCAGCAGCGGACCGCCGATGCCGGTGCCGAACCAGAGGGCGGCGAGCGGCACCCAGGCGAGCGGGGCGACGAAGCGGATCGCGTCGAACAGCGGTGTCACGATCTCGTCGAGCAGCCGGTACCAGCCCATCAACAGGCCGAGCGGGATGCCGATGCCGACGGCGATGGCCCAGCCCATCAGGAAGCGGCTGATGCTCGCCAGCATATGCTGGTGGAAGGTGAAGCCGGCGAACGGCGTGACGATGAGAATCTGGAGGCGATCGAGCACCTCGAGCGGCGTCGGCAGGAAACGGCGCGGCATCAGCCCGCTGAGCGCCACCGCGGTCCACACCCCGAACAGCAGCACCACGCCGAGCGTGCTCAGCAGCCAGAACTGCCAGGCCGGCACGGTGGTGCCGCTCGGTCCGAGAAAGTTCCTGTCGCGCGTCATACGGCTGGTCGCCATGCGATGACCTTCCGTTCCACGATGCCGAGCAGCCAAGTGGTGGCGGCCCCGCAAATTGCAACTGCCGCCATCCCGACGATGATCATGCCGGGAAAGATGTCCTGCTCGGCAACGCTCAACACACGGCCGAGACCGAAGAAGGCGCCGACCAGCTCGGCCGCGACGAGCGTGGTCCAGCATGCCTGTAGCGACAGTCTCAAGCCCGTGAAGATCAGCGGCATGGAACCGGGAATGACGACATGGCGTATGAGCTGCGGCGTCGAGGCTCCCTGCGTGCGGGCGGCCGCAATCAGCACCGGGTCGACCTGCCGGACGCCAGTGAACGTGTTGATCACACTCGGCACGAACGCCGTGAGCCACAGCGTGAACACCTTGCCCGCATCGCCGAGCCCGAACCAGACGATGGCGAGCGGGATCCATGCGAGCGCAGGAATGGGCCGCAGCAGCAGAAACGTCGGATTGAGCAGGATCTCGGCCCGGCGGCTCCAGCCCATCAACAGGCCGAGCGGTACACCGGTGACGATCGCGACGGCGAACCCCTTGGCGACCAGCTGCAGGCTGTGCAGAGCGTGCGCCCAGAGCGGACCACCGGCATAGCCTCTGGTCAAGATCTGTGAGGCTGCGGCCCAAACTGCCTCCGGGCTCGGCAGTCGCCCCGGGTTGGCGATGCGCAGGCCGCTCGTCACCAGCCACCATAGCGACAGCACCGCGATCAAAGTCGCGACCGCCACCCCGCTTTGCCGGCTGATCCTCATCGAGATCCTCATGAGAGCGATCTCATTGGTTCAGGTCGGTGCCCTGGCGTCAAGTGGGCCGCAGGTCTTTGTGCTCGAGTTCGGCTAGCAGTGCTTGTTGCAAGCACGCTTTTACTGGCATTGTCTGGTCATCTGGAGAAACACCTTGGCATGACGTCACGCCGTGCAACCCTGGTCGACGTCGCGAAGCTGGCAGGCGTCTCGCGAGCAACGGCTGCGCGCGCTCTCACTGCTCCCGAGTTGCTGAGCCGCAAGACCCTGGCAGCCGTTACCGGGGCGATCAGCACGCTCGGCTACGTTTCGGACGGGGCGGCGCGCACGCTCGCCTCGGGGCGAAGCAACATGGTCGGTGCCGTCGTCCCGACGCTGCTCAATTCCGTGTTCGCCAGGGCCATCCATCATCTCCAGGTTGGACTTGCCGACGGCGGCATGCAACTCGTCGTCGCTGCCCACGAGTACAATCCGGCGCTCGAGGCTCAGGCCGTTCGTGCACTCATCTCGCGTGGAATCGATGCCATCGTCCTGGTCGGCGCCGAGCGGCCGTCCGACACCTGGTCGCTGTTGCGGGCGAGCCATATCCCAGTCGTCCTGACCTACACGTTCCATGCCGAGTTCCATTCGATCGGCTTCGACAACGCGGAGGCCGGTGCGCTGGCCGCACGGCATCTCATCGGCCTCGGGCATCAGCGCATCGGCTTCATCAGCGGCCCGCGGCGGAGCAACGACCGCATGGCGCTGCGCATCACGGGTGCCGCCGATGCGCTCGTCGCGGCCGGGCTAGAGCTGCCGCGCGCTATGATCAGCGAGCAGGAGTTCTCGCTGTCGGGCGGCAAGCTCGGCGCGCATCAGCTGATGTCGCTCGCTCGTCCGCCCACGGCGATCATCGGCGGCAACGACCTGCTGGCGGCTGGTGCCCTGCACGAACTCGGCGAGCGCGGCCTGCAGGTGCCCGAGGACGTCTCCGTGATCGGCATGGAGAACCTCGAGATCACCGCCTTCACGCGCCCGACGCTGACATCGGTGCAGCTGCCGACCGAAGAGATCGGTCTCGCCACGGCCCAGCATGTCCTTGCCGTGTTGCGCGGAGCACCCGTCGATCGCCGTGTCGAATTCCCGGTCAGCCTGATCGAGCGCCACTCGACGTCGCGCCCGAGTTCCTGTCGCGCCGATTGATGCCGTTACGCGCAAGGAGGCGCTGGCGGCGGGCCGGCGAAGGGGTTAGCCTTAGGCCAGCACACCGCATCCTCGCGAGGGCAGCGCCATGACCATCCGCGTTCTCGATCCGACCAACGAGCGCGTAGCCGCACTGGGCCAAAGGGCGCCCCGCCTCGCGTCACTGGAGGGGCGCACCGTCGGCATCATCTCCAACGGCAAGGAGGGCACGAAAGGCTACTTCGCCCATCTCGCCCGCATGCTGCGCGAGGAGCACCGCGTCGCCGATGTCGCCCTCCGCGTCAAATCGAACTACAGCGCGCCCGCCGATCCGCACATCGTCGACGAGATCCGGCACTGGCACGCGGTCGTCAGCGGCATCGGTGATTGAGGCTCCTGCTCATCGTGCAGTCTGCACGACGCGATTGTGGCAGAGCGAGCCGGCGTTCCGGCGATCGGCGTGATGACGACACGGTTCGTCAGTGCGGCCGAACTGATGAGCCGCGTGCTCGGCATGCCTGATTATGCATTCTCGGTGATCGAGCATCCAGTGAGCAGTGCCGCCGACGCCAAGCTGCGCGACATGGCGGCAGTCACACTCGCCGACGTGCGCCGCCTGCTGATGGCGACGTGAACTCATCACCAGCCCGCGCACCGATCCCCTGTCAACAAACAGAGCCGGGCCGTGCCCGGTTCTTTCAACATGCATAGCTGCGCCAGCGTCGCTCAGTTGGTGGTGCTGGTGAGGCCGACCGGGCGCGTGCTCTTGGTGCTGGCCGTCGGCACGTCTTGCGAGGGCGCGCGGCCGGGTGCGGCAGGTGCCGGCGGTGCGATCGGATCACGCTGCGGGGCGACCGTCGGCTCGTTCGGTGGCAGTTTTTGCACGGGCGCCGACGGTGACATTTTCTTCCATTGTTGGCTGATCCAGGAGCCCT
>JANOJW010000011.1:0-3852 GCA_031418955.1 Hyphomicrobiales bacterium
GACAACGCGTCGGAATCGCGCCTGCGCGACCGCTACAATTACAGCGGCATGGGCGTGAACAGTGCGGGCGATCAACCCAAGCCGTCCGAAGCACTGGCGCGAGCCGCCGATGGTGGCGTCTGGGTCGACTACATCGCCGATCTCGGCGACGGCTTCGAGGCGACCTATGCGATGGCCTATCTGATGGCCGCATCGAGCATGGAGGTCGACGGCTTGAGCAAGGCTGAGGGGCGTCTGCCGGCCGGTGACATCCTGATCCTCGGTGGCGATCTCGCCTATCCCAACGCCACGATCAAGGAGTACCAGGACCGCTGCGTTGAGCCGTACGATCTCGCGTTCCAGACCGACAGGCCGAAGCGCAAGCTGTTCTTCATCGCCGGCAATCACGACTGGTATGACGGCCTCGTCGCCTTCACCAGCGTGTTCTGCGCCGCGCGCGACCGCTACAGCCGGGGCCTTGGCAAGCAGATCGGCGGCTGGCAATGCCAGCAGCGGCGCAGCTATTTCGGCTTGAAGCTGCCGTACGACTGGTGGGTGTGGGGCTACGACGTCGGACTCTCCGACACGGTCGACGACTCGCAACGCGAGTATTTTCGCACCATGGCCGAGTACACCAAGCCCGGCGACAAGATCATCCTGATCACGCACGCGCCCGACTGGCTGAAGCCTCAGTACCGGAGCCTTACCGAGATGATTACGCTCGCCCGCGTCAAGGGGGCCGAGGTGCGTACCGTGCTGGTCGGCGATCTGCACCACTACACCCGCTATGCATCGCCGGACTGCGATGTGCCGCTGATCACGTCCGGCGGCGGCGGCGCCTTCCTGCACCCGACGCATCAGCTGAAGAAGAGCGTCGATCTGCATTTGCCGCTGCCGACGAAGGAGCATGCGGAGCCGGTGCAACTCGTTTCCGAGATCGAGCGCCGGACCGCGGAGCTGATGGCCGCAGCCGGCCAATTGGGCACCGAATTGCATCTTCCCCGGCGCCTGCCCATGCAGGAGCCACCGGCGACAACCCAGGTCTATTCGTCGGAATGCCTCTATCCCTCGCGCGCCAGGAGTCGCTTCCTGTCGTTCGCCAATCTCGCCCTGCCGTTCAACAACACCCGCCTCGCCGTGCTGCTCGGCGTCCTCTACATGGTGTACGCGTGGACCTTCCTGATCGCGGCGGCCGACCCACTGGAGACCGCCAAGAAGATCCATCAGCAATTCGGCGATCAGCGGTGCGTGATGGCCACCATCGTCGGCGGGCTGACGAAAGAGCACCAGCGACTGTGCCGGCAGGTTTTCTACGAAGCCGTCGAGAATGACATCAACGGGGTGCCGTTGCGCTACAGCAATGCCGCGCTCGCCAAGCTCGAGAAGATCATCGATGAGAACAAGGGGTGGTCGAGCGAGGCGCGCGAGCAATTTCGCGCCTACATGAAAAGCGTCGACGGGCTGAACGCTCCCAAGGACGTGAAAATACCCTTCTCGAAGCCCAAGCAGAGCTGGTCGGAGTTCAGCAAGGAGGGATACGAGAAATTCAAGGAAATCGCCCACACTAGCTGGCGGGCCGCGGTCATCATGCTTGGCCCGGGACGGCCTTTGCTCAATCAGTATCTGAGCCCCAGCCGGATTATTACCGCGATGATCGACAACATCAGCTTCTTCATCCTGATGGTCGGCCTGTGGGCGGGGCTCGTCTTCTATGTCGACCGCGTCTCGAAGCGGCCGTGGCTGAACGCACTGCTGGCCCTCGGTCTCGGTAGCGCTCACTTCGTGGCGCACGTCTATCTCATGTTCGCCATCAACGTCTTTGCCCATTTCCTGGTCTATGCGCCCTGGGTGGAGGGTGCCGCTGCGGGCTCGGCCGCGAACCTCGCCGGTCTGCTGTTCTACAGCATCTCAATGGTGGCGGTCGGCGGCCTGCTCGGCAGCATGGCCTTCGGCCTCTATTGGGTGCTCACGTCCGTCTTCGGCAACATGCACATGGAGTCTTTCAGTGCGCTGGGCATGAAGGGGTACAAGAACTTCCTGCGCTTGCGGTTCGACAAGGACGGCAGCCTGACCATCTATGCCATCGGGCTGGCGACCGTGCCGGGCCGCCGGGGATGGCGCGCCACGCCGAGGGATCATCCGGCGCGGCTCGACCACAATCCGGCGCTGGTGCCGACATCGCCGCTGAAGCCGCACCTGATCGAGACGGTCGTCATCCTGCCGGGCGCCCGCCGGCCAGCCGAGGAGCGTGTGCCTGCCGCTGAGACAGTGCCTTTCGAACTCGAAGAGTTGCGTGGGGCGCCGTCTCCTGTAGAGGCCCTACGAGCGACCGACACGGCTCAAGCACCCCCCCCCCGATATTTGTATCAACAACGTGGTGGAACCGAGGTGACCCTACTGCACTATGTAAGTTGGCCTCGGCCCATTGCCGGGGGTCCGCCCTGCAGATGGACCCGCCATGACGAACGTCGGACACGCGTCATGAAAGGAAACAAGGACGCGGCGCGCTGACGCTTGCCACCGATCCCACCGCGTCGGCGGCGCAGAACGACAATATCATTCTGGACCTCTCTGACGCCTTCGACCGCAGCAGCGATGTTGCCCGCGTCGGCCGCCAGCAGGGTGTGGATCGCTGTGCCGCGCAGCAAAACTCGGCCATCTCGGACCGACGCCTCGATGCCGCTGACCCCGGTACCAATCGTAAATCGTTCGTCCAATTCCAGGCGAATACGGGCTTCCAGCGCTTTGTCCTCGTGGACTGCGCGCACTAGTTCGGTTTCGCGATATTCCGGCCTTTCCGCGAGGTCCCAAACCAGCTGCGCACATGTATCTGCAGAATTACGCTCCGTATTCAGCAGAAGATCGAAGAGCAGAGGATCTTCCCGGTCGACGCCATATGCGTCTCGCAAAATTCGCCGCTGAGCTTTATCATTACGCTCCAATTCCTGCCGTGCGGAGCTTCGATCGCTCAGAGCGAGCCGCTGCATCACGGCCCGCTCCCGGCAATCCATGGGTGCACTCACGCGGACACGTGGAATGTGCGGCAACCCCCGCAAGACGACACACGATCCGCAACCGAAAAACAGAACGTTTCCCATCAGCGCGAGATTGAGTATCTCCACCTCCAGATGACGCACCACGCGCGTGGCATCGATTTGCCATTTCTCGAAAATGGTGGCGCGACCTTCCATGCAGTGGCGAACGACACTCTCGCGCACGCGCAACTTCTCGGCGACGATGAGGTGAATCGATCCTTGCTCGATTATTTTCAGCCCCATACGACCAGCAAGGCGTTGCGCGACCTCCCTACCCCCAGAACCCATGTCGCTCGTCATTGCAACGATAGGCACGTTGTCCTCCTATAATGTCGGTTAACATTGGCCGGCAATCTTGTGTGGCGGTCTGATCATTCTCCAGGGCTTGTTATCATCCTCGAATTGGCTGGGTTGGATACGCGCGTGCGCTCCATGCGCTTCACCAGTTTGACGAACTCGACAATGACAAGCAGTGTGGAGGCGACGACCGTTGCGACAAGCCAATCGTTCGCCGAAAGGGCAACCGTATGGAACGCCGTCTGCAGGAACGGCACATAGATCACCAACACGTGTGTGAATAGCGATAAGGCGACCGCGCCGAGCAGCCACTTGTTGTCGAAGAACCCGCTGAAGGCGCTGCGCCAATTCGAACGGCAGTTGTAGACATTGAAGAGCTGGAACATCATCAACGTCGTAAAGGCCATGGTGCGCGCGCGGGTCTCGTCGGCCATATTCGGTCCCGTGCCGGTCGCAAACAGCGTGAACAGCCCGCCGGGATAATAGGCGTCGAGCACGGCAAGCGTTCCGACCATCATCACCGAACCGACGCCGAGAAGGT
>JANOJW010000012.1:0-8432 GCA_031418955.1 Hyphomicrobiales bacterium
CCCGAGCGAGCCGAGACGCACGTCGCGCAGCATGCCCTTCCCCTCACACGGCGGCGGCCCACCGCCTCACTGCATGTGCTGGCCGCCGTTGATGGCGATGTTGGCGCCGGTGACGAAGGCCGCTTCCTCCGAGCACAGGTAGATGATCAGGCCCGCCACCTCCTCGGGTTTGCCGAGGCGGCTCACCGGGATCTGCGGGATGATCTTGCCCTCGAGCACGTTGGCTGGGATCGCCGTCACCATCTTGGTGCCGATGTAGCCCGGCGAGATCGTGTTGACGGTGACGCCTTTCTTCGCCGATTCGAGCGCCAGCGACTTGGTGAAGCCGTGCATGCCGGCCTTGGCGGCGGCGTAGTTGGTCTGGCCGAAGGCGCCCTTGGAGCCGTTCACCGACGACACGTTGATGATGCGGCCCCAGCCGCGATCCATCATGCCGTCGTGCACCTGCTTGGCCATGTTGAAGGCGCTGTCGAGATTGGTATGGATCACGGCGTCCCAGTCGGCCTTGGTCATTCGCTTGAAGGTCATGTCCTTGGTGATGCCGGCGTTGTTGACCAGGATGTCGACGGGGCCGAGGTCGGCGACGACGGCCTTCACGCAACCCTCCGACGACTCGTAGCTTGCCACGTCGCAAGGATAGGCCCTGAAGGTGTAGCCCTGCTTCTTCTTCTCGGCGAGCCACTCTCCGGACGTCTTGTTGGAGGGCGAGTAGGTCACGGCCACGGTGTAGCCAGCATCCGACATCTTGGTGGAGATGGTTTCGCCGAGACCGCCCATGCCGCCGGTGATCAACGCAACACGCTTTGCCATTGTGGATGCTCCTTTCGTTTGCCGCTGGGGTCGACCGCGAACGTCTGCAGGCAAGACTAGCAGATGCCCCGCTGCGGTCGAATGGGAAGTGCAGGGGGCAGCGCTCAATCGACCCACAGACTTTTTCGGCGTCCGTGCTCCAAGGTTCAGGCGGTCGGGGCGTTCAGCTTGCCTTCACGTTCGATGTGACCAATAACCCGGCCGGTATCCCGGCTTCTGGAGGCTGGCGCAACGTTTCCCGCTGCTGACCTTCCCCCGCTCTCAGTTCTCCCCCGGCGTTCCCGAGGACACAGATGCCCGCGCCTGCGCATGACGCTGCCCTGATGCTGGCCCACTTTGCGTGTTGCAACGCGTCATGAGCGAACCCGTTCAGTCCCCGCCGCCGCAAGGGCCGGCCCTTGATCCCCCGGCTCTGGATCCCAAGATCGCCTATGCGTTCTGCCGGTTCGCGGGCGGCTGGTGGCGTGGACCCACGTCCAGCCAAGCCTGGCTGCTGACGCTGGGTCTCGGCCTTTGCCTGGCGGCCAGCACCGTGGTGACCGTCGCGCTCAACCACTGGAACCGCTGGTTCTTCGACGCGCTCGAGCAGAAGAACGTCGCCGCGCTCTGGCAGGCGGTGCTCTGGGTCGGCCTGATTGTCGCCGTGATGGCCGCCGTCGGCGTCGGCATCGTGCTGACACGCGAAACGCTGCAGGTGCGCTGGCGTGCCTGGCTGATCGAGCGGCTGCTCGGCGTCTGGCTGTTCCAGAACGGCTTTTATCACCTGCAGACGTCGCGCACGGAGCCAGCCAACCCGGAGTACCGGATCGCCGACGATACGCGCTGGGCGACGGAGCCGCTGACGGACCTCGGCATCGGCCTCGTCATCGCCGTGCTCAATGCGGCGGCCTTCATCTCGATCCTGTGGACGGTCGGCGGCTCCTACACGCTGACGATTGGCGCAACGCCGATCACCATCCCCGCCTACATGGTGATCGTCGCGCTCGCCTACGGCATCACCATGTCGCTGATCATGCTCAGGATCGGGAGGCCGTTGCCGACCTACGTCTACGACAAGAACGAGCGGGAGGGCGATTTCCGGTTCCAGCTCATGCGGCTCAGAGAGAATGCCGAGAGCGTGGCGCTGATGGACGGGGCGATCCACGAGCGGCGGCTGCTGGGTCGGACTTATGACGGCGTCGTGAGTGCATGGCTTCGGATCGTGCGGCGGCACGGGCATGTGACTTGGATTACCAACACCAGCGGGCCGCTGATCCCGATCGTGCCGCTGATGTGTGCGGCGCCGAAGTATCTCTCGGGCGATCTCACGCTCGGCCAGGTGACGCAGCTCGCGGGCGCCTTCATCGCCGTGCAGGGCGCGATCTCCTGGCTGGTCGACAACTTCAACCGGATCTCGGAGTGGTATGCGTCTGCCCGTCGCGTGATGGACATCGTCGATGCGTCCGGCGGGCATGTGCCGGTCATCGGGATGGTGCAGGGCCACGACCGCTTGAAGCTCGAGCGGTTGACGGTGTGCGAGCCGTCCGGCGCGGTGGTGCTGCGCGACATCGATCTCGAACTGAAACGCGGCGAGACGGTCTACATCCAGGGCGAGACGAGCATCGGCAAGACCACGATCGCCCGCGCCCTGAGTGGATTGTGGACGGCCGGCTCGGGGACGATACACATGCCGGCGGAGGGGCACGGCGGGCAGCTCGTGATCGTGCCGCAGAAGCCGTATCTGCCGCTGGGCTCGCTGCGCGAAGCGCTGACCTACGGCACCGCGCTGCAAGGACGCCGCGCCAATCTCGACGTGGACTTCGCGGCTGATCTCGTCCGCGTCGGGCTCGGCGCGCTGGCGGGCGACCTCGACACCGTCGCGCGTTGGGATCAGCGGTTGTCGATGGGCGAGCGCCAGCGCCTGGGCATCGCCCGTGCGCTGATCGCTGGAACGTCGGTGATCGTGCTCGACGATGCGCTGAGTGCGCTCGACGACCGGTCGCAGGCCGATATGCTGCGGGCCTTGCGCGCACGCGACAAGGATACGATCATCATCTGCCTCGCCCAGACGCCGCCGCCAGCCGGCATCGATCCCCGCATCGTGCATCTGGTGCGCGACGGCGATGCAGCCATCCTGCGGGACACCACGTCGGCACCCCTCACGCCAGTCACGCACTGAAGGACTAAGCCTCATGCTCAACTACTGGAACGCCACCTGGAGTCTCGACGAGACGCAGTGCCCCTGCGATATTCATTTCTGCGACTACCTCGCGGAGAAGGGCATCAAGGGCCGCACCGTATTCCACTTCGGCACCGGCAATCATCACATCTTGGGCCTGAAGAACGCGGCGAGCGGCGCCAACAATGCCATTCTCGGCATCACCGCCTCGCCCGACGAGTACGACGCCTACATCAAGCTGCTGATCGAGAACCCGGCGCTGGGCGCCACCTACAAGGCATTCTTCGGCGACATCTACCAGCTCGATGCGCGCCTGCTGCCCGAGCTCGACTATGCGACGCTGTTTCATGTCGGCGAGTACCGCACCGAGCACAACGACACGTACGGCGCGCTCACCGACACGCAGATGATCTGGCTGTGCGCCGACAAACTGCGGCCGGGCGGCGAGATCCATTTCTACACGGGCTCGTTCGCCTACGACAAAACCTTCGAGGCGGCAGCGCTGATGGAAAAATCAGGCCTGTTCGAGAAGGTCGGCCCCTACAAGACGCTGATGATCTATCGCAAGCGGGCGTGATGGCGGCGCGGCGCGCTGCGGGTTGGGTCTTGACAGCCCCGCGCGCACCGAGGCGTGATCGCGGCCAGATTGCGCCACCGCACCGCAAGGTGGCGAAGGCCGTGAGGGCTCTGGTGCAAGCCATCTGATGCCTAGCTTCAGTCTGGCAGCGCCACACGCACCGAGTTGAGAGTTGCCGAAAGTTCACCCATGACCGCCCCCCTCGATAAACGCGTCAACGCCTATCGCGACGACCTCGCGGACGTGCGCCTCGAGGGCCGCGTGACGGCGAAGCGCTTCACCGAAGGCACGCTCGCACAGGTGCTGCCCTCGGTGCTGCCGATGCGCAAGGGACCCGCGCCCGAGCGCGAGCGCATCAACGAGGCGCTGCATGGCGAGCACGTGCGGGTGTTCGACTGGGGCAGTGCCGATCAGCGCGGCTGGGCCTGGATCCAGCTCGAGCGCGACGGCTATGTCGGCTATGCGCCGGCGTCCTCGCTCACGACGACCATCGCTGAGACCACGCATCGCATCACCGCGCCCGCGACCTGGAGCTATGCCGCGCCCGACATCAAGTCTCCGGCGCTGATGCACTTCTCGCTCGGCTGCGAGGTAGCGGTGCGCCGCGCCGACGAGACGTTCGCGGAACTGGTGTCGGGCTCGTTCGTGATCGCGCGGCATCTGCTGGAGAAGACCCGGACGGCCAGCGATTTCGTCGAGATGGCCGAGCGCTTCATCGGCACGCCGTACCTGTGGGGCGGGCGATCGCGGCTCGGGCTCGACTGCTCGGGGCTGCTCCAGCTATCGCTGGAGGCCGCCGGGATCGCAGCACCCCGCGACAGCGACATGCAACGAGAGGCGCTCGGCACCGACCTGCTGATCCCGGCCGATCTCGAAGGCCTCGACCGCGGCGACCTCGTGTTCTGGCCCGGGCACGTCGGGATCATGGTCGACGGCGTGATGCTGCTGCATGCCAATGCCCATCACATGGCCGTGGTGATCGAGCCGCTGCCGAACGCGGCGGGGCGAATCCGCAAGGCCGGTGCCGATATCCGCGCCATCAAGCGGCTCGCCGGGCTTGGCGGGCCGCGGTAGCCGACTCAAACGATGCCGCCCGACCCGGCTTGTCGGGTCGCGGCATGCGTGGCAAGAGCGGGCGATCGTTCCTCACCGGTGCCCGTACGCGATGGCCATGCCGACGCCACAGCCGCCATCGTTCGCGCGAGAGGCCGATGCCTTCGACGCCGACCGGCGCGCGATTGCCGACGCGCTCGCCGGCCGCGCGGCCCAGCGCCGCGTCGATGCACGGCGCTTCATTGCCGCAATCGCGGTCGCGCTTGCGCTGCATGCCGGATTGCTCGGGTTGAGCGCGCTGTCGACCGATCGCGAAGTGATCGGTACGGGGGGACAGGCGCTCGACGCCATCAGCGTCGAGATCTCGCTGGTGCCGGCTGCCGGCGACGACGCGACGCCGACTTCGGGTTCGCCGGACGCCGCGCCGCCGGCAGACGCCCCGTCGAGCCCCGTCACGCCGCCCGAGCCGCTGAAACCCGAGCCCGACACGCCAAAACTGCGCGAACCCGAGCCGCCGCCGGTCGTCGTCGCCAAACCAGATCCCGCGCCGCTCACCGAGGCCCCGGTGCTGCCCGTCGCCGAGAGCCCTGCGCGCAAGCCCGAGGAAAAGTCGCAGCCGGACCCCGATCCGGTGCAGCAGCCTGAGACGCCCAAGCAGCCTGAAACGCCGAAGACCCCTGAGCCGCCCCGCCAGCAACAGGCCGCGGCCGCAGCCCCCTCCGGCGGTGAAGCGGTCGCGGCCCCCGCGATCGCACCGTCGCCCTCGCGCGGCGCTGCGCGTCCGAGCGAGGGGCAGATGCAGGCGTATGCAAAGGCGGTCTCGAAGGCGCTGACCAAGTCGCCGCCCAAGCCGGTGCGCGGGCTCAAGGGTGACGTGTACGTGGTCTTCCGGGTCGCCGAGGGTGGCGGCTTCGCGTTCATGCGCGTGCTGAGATCGAGCGGCCGCGCCGACCTCGACGAGGCGACGCTCGCAGCCGTGCGTCGCGTCAAGGTGCCAACGCCCCCGCCCGGCATGACCGACGACGAGCGCACCTACTCGATCGGCTACACGTTCTGAGGCCTCTCGACGACGTCCGCATGGGCAGCCCCGGCCAACGGGCATCTGGGTCCAGATGGCAGGTCAGGCCGCCGCGATCGTCGCCGTCGCGCCCGTGAATGCCAGGCCCAACGCCGCGACCTCGGCCTTGATCAGGTCCGACTTCGCAGCCCACGTCTCGGTGGCGAGCCGCCCCGCGATCGGCGCCCGATCGGCGCGAACGCCTGACGCCGCGGCCCGGATTGCGGCGGCGAACGCGTCGGGCCCGGCGGCGACCGTTACGAGATCGCGCCAGCCGTCGAGGGCTGGGAAGTCGGTCGTCACCACCGGGCGGCCGGTCGCGATGTATTCCTTCAGTTTGATCGGATTGCAGGCGCGGATCCAATCGCTGTCGTTCCACGGCATGATCAGCACGTCGGCTGACGCCATGTAGCGCGCCACCTCCTCGTAGGGCTTGCGGCCGAGGAGATGCACGTTCGGCAATGGACACCAGCCTGGCGGCAGCGAGCACCCGCCGACCAGAACGAACGCGTGATCGGGGAGCCGCCGCGCCGTCTCGACCAACAGCGCGGGATCGAAGGTATGCGCGTCGATGCCGCCGACGAAGCCGACACGTGGATGCGGCAGATGCGCGACGTCGGCTGGGTCCTTGCTCTCTGCGCCGGCTGCCGCGAACGACGCGACGTCGGCGCCGTGGGTGACCAGCAGCTGGCGGCGCACCGTGCCGGCCTCCTCGGCCATGAGGTGGGGCGCGCAGTACACGACGAGATCGGCGCGCGCTTTCAGGGTTGCAATCTGGCGCGCGAGGAGATCCCCGTCAGCCTCGGGGAAGGCCTCGAAGCGGTCGGTGCGCTGCAGGATGATGCCGGCGGACGGCAGCTGGTCGATGATCGCGGCACCCGCCGGGCAGTGCATCCACACCAGCGGGCGCCTGATGCCGGCGCGCGCCGCCGCCATCCGGATCTGGGGCCCGAGCGCCCAGCTCGACAGCGCGAGGCCTGCAGCACCCGGCACCGCTACGGCTGAAAACACCCAGAATCGGTTCTCGATGTGGACGAGCCCATGCCTGAGGCTCTTCAGCTTGCGGCCGATCTTCCCGATGAACTTGGCGCCTTCGCCGACGCTCGGCACGCGCACGCCCAGCGAGTTGACGAACAGCACCGGCCACTGCTCGGCGAGCCGGCGCATGATCTGGAAATCGAAGTGGCCGCGGTTGTGGTACCACCAGTCCTCGCCGCCGATGCAGATGATGCCGTCGAACTGGTCGCTGGTCGCCACGGGGTCGCTCCCTCTACGCAGGTGCGCGACAGTGTGGCCGAGAACCCTGACCAACCGGTTGATGGCGCAACGCCGATTCGAACAGCCCCCTCCAGCCGCGCGAAACAGGGTTAACTCGCAAATTCGGCCCTGGGGCGCGTTTCTGGTCCCCTCGGCTACCCTCGTAGCTCAGCGCCTGTCGACCACGCGGCACGAGCTTGCCTGAGGCTGCGGGAGGCATTCCACGAGTCGGGAAGGCCTGAGGGCCCCCCCGATTTTCGCGCCTGCGGTTTTCCACCGCGCCTTAACCAAGTTCCGCGCGAACGGCCGCCGCGACCGGTCCGAGGTTTTCCACCGCCAAGTCGCCTCGCCGCCTGTCGCGAAGTGTTAACGTCGTGGAAACGATTCGGGTGTCGGTTCCGTCTCCGCGTCAGGCGACCCGTGCGATCATCAAGGAGCGATCCCATGGCAGATGGCAGCGGCAAGCCCGATGTGATGCTGCGCGAGGCCGAGGCTGCCGCCGCGGAAGCCGCGCACGAGGCCAAGGCCGAAGTGCTGGCGCGCAGCCCTGTGGTGCGCCCGGCGAAGAAGCACGGCAACGCCTCGCGCGCCGTCGACGCCAAGAAGGCCTGGCACGAGTTCGTCGTCGACGTGTGGCTGACCAACCTCAACTCGGTCGAGTTCGGCGTCTACAAGCACAGCCGCAACAAGGCCAAGTCGCGCCAGTTCACCTCCGACATGGACATCTTCGCCGAGGTGATCGAGAACGGCGAGCGCACGGGCCTGCTGGGCTACCGCGAGGACCTGTGGAAGAAGAATACCGGCATGGACAAGCGCCTCGTGTTCAAGCTGTTCAATGAAAGCCTCAACTGGCGCGCCACCATGGATCTGATGATCGGCCGCTCGCTGTCGCTGACGGTGGGTGCGCGCGGGCTTCCCGTCGTCGCCTTCTCCGCCAACATCGGCGACCACGACTTCATGGTCTACATCGAGCGCTCGGCCAACAAGTGGCCGCTGCTGCCCGAGAACTACTCGTTCTTCATCATGGACGAGGGCGAGCCGCAGTTCTTCCGCCTGAAGCGCGATGTCATCAACATGGGCGGCGACTACTCACTGATCAACCAGCGCGACCAGGTGATCGGCCGCCTCAACGGCCGTCTGTTCTCGATCGGGGGCCACTGGAAGGGCCGCATCAAGACCGAGCACGCCGACGCCCGCCTGATCATGGTGCTGCAGCTGTTCTGCGCCATGCTGGCGTTCGGCACGAGCGTGCGCCGGCATGTGAAAGCACTGGCCCGCGACGTCGCCTCCGGCAAGTTGATCCCCAAGCTCGAGAAGCAGGAAGCCGACCTCTACATGAACCCGCGCCGCGTGCGCTGAAGGGGCTACCGGTAGGTCGGGTAGAGGGCCGCCTGCACTTCGGCCGAGACCCGACAATCGATTACCGTGCCGTGAAATGTCGGGTCTGCGCCGTGTGCAGGGCTCTACCCGACCTACGCCATGATCCGAATTCAGAACACCTCGCGGCCGAGGATGGTGCA
>JANOJW010000013.1:0-2232 GCA_031418955.1 Hyphomicrobiales bacterium
GCTCGCCAGAATATGGCACGCCCGACAGACGGCCTGTCGCCCGCCTCCGACCTGAAGAGCAATGTTCTCGGCCACATGAACCGCATCTACGGCAAAAACGCGCCGGTCGCGGCTGATGGCGGCCTCAAGGGCGGCGACATCGGGTTCATCGTGGACTGAAGCTCGAGATCCAGGAAAAGTATCATGACCAAGCGCATCAAAGTTCCGGCGGGCCTCGTCACCAAGACCAAGTCTGCCTCCGTGAAGCTCCTCTCCGTGTCGGCCCTGGCACTCCTCGCCACGGCCTGCCGGCCCGGCGAGGACCCCGGCGCCCACGTGGCCGGCTGGGCGATGATCGAGCCGACCCAGCGTCACCCGATCATCGTCTCCGAGCAGCCCGCGCACCTCAATGTTCGCGTGACGCGCGGTGCAACCAGCCTCAATCCTCAACAGCGCGCCCACGTCGTCGACTTCATGAACAAGTATCGGGGTCGCGACTCGGGCAACAGCAAGTTGACGATCAACGTGCCGTCCGGCTCGCCGAACGAGGTTGCTGCACTGCACGCGGTTGCCGACCTTCGCGAGCTGCTGCGGGAGTACGGCCTCGACGACACCCGCGTGTCGATCAAGCCCTACCATACGGACGGCGATCCTCAGCCGCCGATCCGCGTGTCCTACGTCCGTTACGTTGCTGAAGCACCTCAGTGTGGGCAATGGCCAACGAATCTTTCAGATGATTCGACCAATCTGCCTTACCCGAACTTCGGCTGCGCCAATCAGCGCAACTTCGCTGCCCAGGTCGCCAACCCGGCCGACCTGCTCGGACCGCGCACGATGACTCCGTCTTCGTCGGAACGTCGTGACACGGCCTGGGAGCGGTACGTGAAGGGCGAGTCGACGATCGCGAAGAAAGAGTCGGACGAGAAGGTCCAGGTCAAGGGCGCGAACTAAGTTGAATTCCGGAGCGAACTGACATGAGCAACGCATCGAACATTGCCCGCGACGACGGCGGTTACGACCAGGTCGAGGACGGCGGGGAGCGCTCCGAAAAGGCGCGCCCCATTCCCCGGATATCGATCCAGGCGTTCTGCGAGTCCGGAGATACCGCGGAAGTCCTGCAGATCGCATCGGAGGATCGGCGGCTCTCGAAGGCGCACGTTTCCGTACATATGGGCGGGGCGCAAGCCGCGGTCGCCCATTATCAGGAGAGCCCGACACCCAACCTGATCATCATCGAGTCGGTGCTTGCTCGAAACGGCTTGATCGGCGAACTCGACAAGCTCGCCGAGAGCTGTGACGCCGGCACGAAAGTCATGGTGATCGGGCATTCCAACGACGTTGTCCTCTACCGCGAGCTGTTGAAGCGCGGCGTCAGCGAGTACCTGATCTCGCCGGTCGCACCGATGCAGATCATGGAGAGCATCTCCAATCTCTACAACGATCCCGCCGCCGATCCGGTTGGTCATGTCCTCGCGTTCATCGGCGCCAAGGGCGGCGTCGGCTCTTCGACGGTATGCCACAACGTTTCCTGGTGTATCTCGGAGATGCTGAAGTTGAACACGGTGATCGCCGATTTCGACTTGGCTTTCGGAACCGCCGGCCTCGACTTCAACCAGGATCCTGTCCAGGGCATCGCCGAAGCGCTCGGCAGCCCGGAGCGACTGGACGAGGTTCTGCTCGACAGGTTGCTGACGAAGTGCTCGGAGCATCTGAGCCTCTTTGCGGCTCCTGGTACGCTTGATCGTGACTACGACCTCACGGCCGACGCCTGCGACACGGTGATCGATGTCGTGCGCCAGAACGTGCCGTATGTCGCGGCCGATCTGCCACACGTGTGGACATCCTGGTCGAAGCGCATCCTGCAGCAGGCCGACGAGATCGTGATCACGGCTGCACCCGATCTCGCCAACCTGCGCAACGCCAAGAACCTCGTCGATCTCCTGAAGCAGAGCCGCCACAACGACAGCGCTCCGCACCTGGTGATCAACATGCTCGGCGTGCCGAAGCGGCCCGAGATCCCGATCAGGGACTTCGAAGCCGCGCTCGATCTCAAGGCAACGGCAGTGATCGAGTTCGACAGCGAGACATTCGGCCAGGCCGCCAACAACGGACAGATGGTCGAGGAGATGTCGGCGAAGGCCAAGGCCACCCAGCATTTCCGTGACATTGCCCTGTCATTGACCGGCCGGCGCGAAGTCAAGGTCGAGAAAAAGAAGGGTGGCGGGCTTGGCCCACTGCTCGAGCGTTTCAAAC
>JANOJW010000014.1:0-5975 GCA_031418955.1 Hyphomicrobiales bacterium
CCTCGTCGCAGACGATGACGCGCGGCTCGACGGCGAGCGCGCGAGCGATACCGACCCGTTGGCGCTGCCCGCCCGACAGCTCGTGAGGATAGCGCAGCGCCATGTACGGGAAGAGGCCGACCAGCTGCAGCAGTTCGGCAACCCGCGGCTCGATTTTCTCGGCCGGCAGGATTTTGTGCACATGCATCGGTTCGGCAATGATCTGGCCGCAGGTCATGCGCGGGTTGAGCGAGGAGTAGGGATCCTGGAAGATGACCTGCATTTTCTTGCGCACGTCGGTCATCTGTTTGCGGCCGAGCGGGGCGAGATCCACGCCATCGAACAGGATTTCGCCGGCGGTCGGATCCTCGAGACGGAGCACGAGACGGCCGAGCGTCGATTTTCCGCAGCCCGATTCACCGACGAGGCCCACCGTCTCGCCCGCCCGCACTGTGAGCGACACGTCGTTGACGGCGCGCACGAGCTTCGGGGCCCCGCGGAACAGGCCGCCACCGACGGGGAAAAATTTGCTCGCGTGCTTGATGTCGAGCATCGCGGACTGCACGCCACCGGCAGCGACGCCGCGCGCAGTCAGCGGTGCGGCCGTATCTCGATCGAGCACCTCGATCTCCGGTGTCCGGTGGCAGGCCGCGAAATGATCGGGCTCCACCTCGGCGAAGGCCGGCACATGGTTGCAGGCGTCGTAGGCAAAGCGGCAGCGCGGCTGGAACCGGCAACCCGATGGAGGGTTGAGCAAATTGGGCGGTGCGCCCTCGATGGTCGCGAGCTTGGAGGCGCGGCCCCGATCGAGGCGCGGCACCGCGGTCAGCAAGCCACGCGCGTAAGGGTGCAACGGGCGGCCGAACACGTCCTCAGCCTTGCCGCTCTCGACGATGCGGGCGGCATACATCACGTTCACCCGGTCAGCGTAGCGGGCGACGATCCCGAGGTTGTGTGTGATGATGATCACCGCGACGCCGAGCCGGCGCGACAGATCCTTCATCAATTCGAGGATCTGTGCCTGGATGGTCACGTCGAGCGCCGTCGTCGGCTCGTCGGCGATGATGAGCTTGGGATTGCAGGCAAGCCCGATCGCGATCATCACGCGCTGGCGCATGCCACCCGACAGTTGGTGCGGGTACTGCAAGAGCCGGCTCTTGGGGTCAGTGATACCAACAAGGGTCAACAGCTCGATTGCCCGCGCCTCGGCTTGTTCCTCGTCCATGCCCATATGGATGAGCAGCGGCTCCTTGATCTGCAGCCCGATGGTCAGCACCGGGTTGAGCGAGGTCATCGGCTCCTGAAAAATCATCGAGATGTGACGGCCGCGGATCCGGCGCATCTGCTCATCGTTGAGATCGAGCAGAGACTGGCCGTCGAAGCGGATGCGACCGTTCTTGATGCGTGCCGTATTGGGCGGCAACAACCGCATAACGGCCAGCGCCGACACGGATTTGCCCGAGCCCGACTCCCCGACGATCGCCACAATCTCGCCGGGGTAGACCTTGTAGCTGACGCCTTCGACGGCGCGCACGGTACCGTGCGCCGTCACGAAGTGGACGTGCAGATCGTCGATCTCGAGGATAGGCGCCTGACTATCTGTCCGCGTCTGAGCGGCGGTATCGACGCACGCGGCAACGGCTGCCGGCAGGCTATGCTGCACCGCAATACTCCTCCCTGAACGCCACGGTTCCGGACATTGTTGCCCGTCCGAGGTTCTGATCGCCCTACGATCACCTAGCTAGACGAGGAACAGGGCTGGAGCAAGACGGGTGGAGCAATTTGTATTTGTTCCCGGCGAGTGAGGCGGCGTGTCGACTTCATCGATCTCTGGGAAAGCCGATTGCCGATTGCCAAGTGCCGGACTAATCCTCTCATATGCTTCTGCTCATCGATAACTACGACAGCTTCACCTACAACCTCGTCCACTACCTGGGTGAGCTGGGGGCCGTTGCCGAAGTGGTCCGCAATGACAAGATCACCGTCGCCGGGGCGATCAAGCTTCGCCCTAAGGCGATCGTGCTCTCGCCGGGTCCCTGCACGCCGAACGAGGCAGGCATTTGCCTCGATCTGATCGCCAAGGCCGGCCCGACCATCCCGATCCTGGGCGTGTGCCTCGGCCACCAGGCGATCGGGCAGGTCTACGGCGGCCGCGTGATCCGGGCGCCAGCACCCATGCATGGCAAGATGTCGACCATCAAGGTGCAGGGCCACGGCCTCTTTGCCGGAGTCAGCCAGCGCTTCGAGGTGACGCGCTATCATTCGCTGATCGTCGAGCGGTCGAGCCTGCCGACCGACCTCGAGATCACGGCGGAGACCGACGACGGCATCATCATGGGCCTCCAGCACAAGAGCCACCCCGTTCACGGCGTGCAGTTCCATCCCGAGAGCATCGCCTCCGAGCACGGCCACGACATCCTGGCGAATTTCCTTGCCCTCGCCGGCTTCGCCCCGAAACGACGCAATGTGAAGACTTCGCGCGTGGCTGTCTGAAGTTCGGCAGTCGGCAATCGGCAGACGGCAATCGGATGGTAGTCGAAAATCGTTTTACTTCGTTGGGGCGGCTGTTATCCCGACTGCCGACTGCCGACTGCCGACTGCCGACTGCCGAGGTTTCATGCCCACCGCCACACTCAAAACGTTGATCCAGAAGGTCTCCACCGCCGCCACGCTCTCGGCCGAGGAGATGCAGCAGGCGCTCGAGATCATGACCGATGGGCACGCGACGCAAGCCCAGATGGGGGCGTTCCTGATGGCGCTGCGGGTGCGCGGCGAGACCGTCGACGAGATCACCGGCGCGGTGCAGATGATGCGTGCGCGCATGCACAAGGTGGTGGCCCCCCCCGATGCCGTCGACATCGTCGGCACCGGCGGCGACGCGCACGGCACCTACAACGTCTCGACCTGCGCCTCGCTGGTCGCCGCAGGCGCGGGCCTCAAGATCGCCAAGCACGGCAACCGCTCGGTGTCCTCGCTCGCGGGTGCCTCCGACGTGCTCATCGCGCTCGGCGTCAAGGTGGACGTGACCGGGGCCCGCATCACGCAGGCGATCGCGGAAGCCGGCGTCGGCTTCATGTGGGCGCCGCTGCATCACCCGGCCATGAAGCACTGGGCACCGGTCCGTGCCGAGCTCGGCATTCGCACGATCTTCAACCTGCTCGGTCCGATCTCCAACCCCGCCGGCGTCAAGCGCCAGATCGTCGGCGTGTTCTCGTGGCAATGGGTCGAGCCGATCGCGCAGGTGCTCGCCAAACTCGGCGTCGACCACGTCTGGGTGGTGCATGGCCACGACGGCTTGGACGAGCTGACGACCACCGGCTCGACGGACGTGGCCGAGGTCCGGGGCGGCGAGATCCGCGTGTTCGAGGTTACGCCCGCCGACGCAGGGATCCCCCCGGCAAAGCTCTCAGACCTGAAGGGCGGCGACGCACACTACAATGCCGCCGCCATCCGTGACGTGCTCGCCGGCAAGAAGGGTCCGTTCCGCGACATCGTGCTGCTCAATGCGGCCGCAGCCCTGATCGTCGGGACCAAGGCAACCTCGCTCGTTGAAGGCGCGCAGATCGCCGCCCACTCGATCGACAGCGGGGCTGCCGCACTGGCGCTTGAACGCCTGATCGCCACGACCAACGCGTGAGGTTTTGGCTCTATTCGCGAATCTCTTGCGCCGCCCGCTACGCTCCAAGCAAAGCACCATCGATCCATGCCCCTCGACCGTTCGATCACGCTGGCCATCGGCGGACTGGTGGCGCTCGCCGCCGCCATGGGCATAGGCCGCTTCGTCTATACGCCGATCCTCCCCGTGATGGCCGACGCGCTCGGCTGGACCAAGGCCGATGCCGGCCTCGTCGCGTCCGCGAACTACCTCGGCTACTTTCTCGGTGCGATTGCCGCGACGCAGGCCTGGGTTGCCGCGCGGGCGAGGCCCAGCCTGCTGACGGGCCTCGCCGTCAGCGCGGCGACGACGACGGCTATGGCCATGCAGGCCCCACTCGTCGCGCATCTGGGGCTGCGCTTTATCGGCGGCTTTGCGAGCGCTATCGTGATCGTCTGCGCGTCGAGCCTGGTGCTCGCGCGCCTTGCGGGCGCGGGTCGCGGCTCGCTCACGTCGCTGCATTTTGCCGGCGTCGGCATCGGCATCACGATCTCAGCCGTCGTAGTGTCGGGGCTTGTCGCGGCGGGGGCCGGATGGTCCGCGCTTTGGTTGGGCGCCGGCGCGATCTCGGTCATCGCCCTGGTGATCGCGATGGCGTTGATACCGGCTGCCGATGTCGAACCTGCAAGTGCGGCAGCAGCCCCGTCCAGCGCACGCCCCGCGCCAATTGGTCCGATGATCCTGGCGCACGGCCTGTTCGGCTTCGGCTACGTCATCACCACGACGTTTCTCGTGGCACTGGTTCGACTATCCGACGACTTGCGGCCGCTGGAACCCTGGATCTGGGTCGTCGTGGGCCTTGCCGCCATACCGTCGGTCGCCATCTGGGTCGGGCTCGCAGGCCGGATCGGCGTGGTCAAAACTTATGCGCTGGCCTGTTTCGCCGAGGCATTCAGCGTCGCCATGAGCGTCGAATGGGCAACCGTTACAGGGCTGTTCATTTCCGCCGTACTGCTGGGCGGCACCTTCATGGGCATCACGGCGTTGGGTTTCATGGCCGCCCGCGAGCTTGGCGGTGCGCAGCCGCAGCAGGCGATGGGCCGCATGACGGCGAGCTTCGGAATTGGACAAATGGTCGGCCCGGTGTTTGCGGGCTGGCTGTTCGAGCGGCTGGGTGATTTTCGCGTGGCGTCCCTTTTGGCTGCACTCGCCCTGCTCGTTGGATCGGTGCTCGCCTGGTTGACCGCGCGCCTCGCCGCTCGAGCCGCCGCAAGGTCCAGGATCGACTGAACGCCTCGACCAATGACTGAGGCGCTTTTTGCTGCGCTCAGTCGTGCTATGATCGCGTCATGAACGCAAGAACGGCCATCAAAGTCGACAAGGCCACCTTCTACCGGTTCATCGAGGCCGGCCCGGAAGGCCGCTACGAGTTCGTGCGGGGATGGATCGTGCAACAGCAGCAGGGCGGAACGCTCAAGCACTCCAGGATCGGTACTCGCTTCGTCAACGCTCTAGGCAACCGTTTGAGGGAGCCGCAGTGGATCGTCAATGGTCCGGATCGTGGCATCGATACCGGCCTGACCATTCGATATGCCGACGCAAGCGTGGAGAGAGCTGGTGCCCCCGAGGACAGCCTCTCGACAGATGCGCCTGTCGTCATCGTCGAAGTTCTCTCCCCGTCGTCCGAAGAGCGCGATCTGACTGCGAAACCTGGCGAGTACCTACAGCTTGCCACACTCGAGGCTTATGTCGTCGCCAGTCAGGACGAACCCGCCTGCTATGTTTGGACGCGAGACCTGACTAGGCAGTTCCCTGACGAGCCTGTCCGGATCATCGGCAGCGGCAACCGCATTGAAATTCCGTCTTTGTCCGTTTCGATCCCGTTGCTCGAAATCTATCCTTGAGTTGACCAGATGAGGGAACGTGAGCGTTCTGGGACAGCCCTGGTCGTGGCGCTCGGCGCCAGCAACACCGCCGGCTACGGTGTCGGTGCGGCGCTGGCCTACCCTGCCGTCCGTGAGCAGCTGCTCAATGAGCATGGCGTCGCAGCGAGCGTACACAACGCCGGCGTTTCCGGCGAGACGACTGGCCAGATGCTGGCCCGGCTCGATGCGTCTGTCCCGCCGGGAACCCGCGTGGTTCTGTTTCAACCCGGCAGCAACGATCAGCGGCTCGGGTTGCCTGACGCCGTGCGGGAGGCCAACATCGCGATCATCACGGAACGCCTGGTGGCCCGAGAAATTGCCGTAATCCGCGCGGCGGCAGCCTTCGCGGCAGCCCGCCCCGGCAATCTACAGGCGGACGGCATCCACTACACGGCGGCCGGACACGAGCGTATCGCCAGCCTCCTTGTCGTCGATGTCAGGAGCGCACTGGGCAAAGCGACCTCCCACCTTCGCCG
>JANOJW010000015.1:0-2034 GCA_031418955.1 Hyphomicrobiales bacterium
GCCGTTCGCCTCGATCAACGTCCCATCATCGCATCCGCTTGTGGCAATGCAAAGCCGAAGGGGCGTCTTTGTCTCCACTCAGCACCCTATCGAGCACGTCGGCGAGATATGTCTCGATGGCCTCCAGCTCGACCGAGCTGATTGGAAAATCAGCCGTCATGTCATCGGTGATTTCCAGGGCCGGCGCATCAAACGACGCGGCCCGGTCCACGGAAGGCGGCGACGGCACCATCTGCGCCTCCTCGACGGAGGGCAGCGCCAGTGCAGTCGTCTCAACATTATCCGTCGGCGATGTCATGCCCGATGTCCGCAGCCACACGGACAGGGATAGAGACGCCCATCAGGGGTCGAAAGAAACCAAGTTCAGATCAGCATGATAGCGGGTTGTTTGGCGCTCAGTCGAAAGCATCCTGCGCTTCGATCGCCACGCCGAGGCCCTTTGCCGTTGGTGATGGGCCGTCGGCGCGGCGGCTCAAATCGCGAAAGGAACCATCATGAGCAAGTCATTGCACGCACCGCTGCCATGGGTGCAGAACGCCGCCGGCTTGATCTACGGCCAAACCATCGGTGACGACGATGAAGCACCCTTCATTGCGGATGTCATCGCTGATCGAGAGCGTGCGGCGTTCGGAATTCTCACCGATGTCGAGCGCGCCAACGCAAACTTGATCATCGCCGCCTGCAACACGCACTACGAACTGGTCGCGGCACTCGAAGCCTTCGTCGACGACATCGACGGCCGTTTCGGCGAGGTGCCTGAGGACTGCGACGCCTACCACACGGCAACCGCTGTTCTGGCGAGGCTTTCAGCCGACTTTCCCGAATGACGCGGCCCGAGCCAGTCAACGAGCTCGGTCCATGACCGGCCAGTACACCACGCCCTGGGACACGATCTGTGACGAAAAATGGTCCCGCCGAAAAAACCGCCGAGCAAGGCGCCTGCGAACAGGCCTTCCCAACGGCCGTAGTGATACCCAAGGTAGAGTGCGACGGAAAAAATTACGATGAAGCCCACGATCTCAAAGCGATCCTGCCGCTGACCAACGGATTCACCCGTTCCAACCTTTTGGGACCATGACAGCATCGGCAGGCCACCGGCCGTCGCGTCAACCGGCTGCCCCAGTGCGGCGCTCTTGCCGTTTGAGATGCCATGCCGTCGCTTCAGCACTGCCAAGATGATGAACGGAACACAGCCCCAAGCTGCCCATTCGAGTACTCGCCCTTCACCGATCGGGGCTGATCGCACCCCCCAGCGCAATATCTGGGCCGACATGATGGCGAAGGGAAGCATGCAGATGCCGAGCCCAGATCAGCGGATGTACTCAACGGGGACCTCGCGCGCCCCGGGGCCAAACTTGTCGCCATGCCCTGAAATGTGTGGTCGCCATGCGCCGGAACGAGGGGTCGCCTTCCCCGGAATTCGCAATCCGGCGGCAGGAGATCGGCAAAGGCGCGCAATTCGAGACATCGCGGACGCGATCCAATGGTGCCGCGTGTGAATTCATTTCCGATCCTGGGGCTTTAGCTGGATGGGCGGGTATACTATGATGATTGCGAGTCTCGAGGCGGCAGTCGTCGGTCCGTCGAAGCTGGAGAGCGCCAACTGACAGAGCAAGCGTCCCATCCCGTTTCCTTGAATGCACGGGTCGGAAAGCCCACCGAGAATGCCGTAGCCCGTCGAGCTACGCTTCCCGACCTGCGGCTGTCATTGCTGTTTCTGTTCCTCTACGTCGGACTCGAATGGCTCAGCTTCCTGCATGAGCAGGAAGGTCTTCCCGTAACGCCCTGGAACCCGGGGCTCGGCCTGATGTTCGCCGTAATCATCATCGCCGGCCCCGCCTACGGCATCGTTTTGTTCATCGGTGTTCTCCTCGCCGAGCTGCTCGTCCTGCGTAGCACCTTGCCGCTGCCGATCATCTGCGCCGTTGGCGTCATCGTCGCCGCGCCTTACACCACCGTCGCTCTCGTTGCCCGTGGGTTCTTGCACCTCGACAAGCATGCCTTCCAGATGCGAGACATTCTCGTCCTTTTCGC
>JANOJW010000016.1:0-2314 GCA_031418955.1 Hyphomicrobiales bacterium
GGAGAGGAAATACCAGCCGCCGATCAGCAGTGCGGCGAGCGCCGCAGCCCAGGGCAGCCAGCTGCCGCCGGAGGCGCGGGGTGCCTCATAGCTCGGCGTCGTGGTTGCCGGGCGTGCGGGGGTCGAGCCGGTGCCGGTCGACGATGTCGTCGTGGTGCCGCCAACGACGCGCGGGGCGACTGCATCGAGCAGGCCCGTGCCTTTCAGCAGGTCCGCGAAGCCAGCGGGCATCGCCGCCGTGATGTTGTCTTTCTGACCCAGCAGCATTTTGGCGAGGCCACCCGCATCGAGACCAGAATCCTTCTGCTGCTTCGCCACGGCGCCGAGCGCCACAGGACCGACGAGACCGAGCAGGCTCTTGGCCGGCCCGTCGCCGATGCCGGAGAACTTGGCTACCGCGCCCGTCAGCGAGCCGAGCGCTGAATTGCCGAGCAGCGAACCCAGCACGTTGGTGCCCGCATTGACCGCCGCCGACTGCCCCGAGCCGCCGATCAGATCGCTAAGCTTGCCCAGCATGCCGGTGTCCTGCTTGCCCAGGATGTCGGTCAGATTGCGCAGGCCGTCGGGCTTCTGCGAGGAGCCCAGGATGCTCGCCAGGATCGTCGGCAGGATGGCGCCGATCGCCTTCTGCGCGAGCGGGCTGGTGATGCCGAGCGACGACGCTATTCTGTCGACGATCATCGGCGTCAGATACTGCGCCGCCATGGATACGATATTCATACTGTTGCTCTCCCTTGGGTCGTTCACTGGTGAACCGTCCACACGCGGACGCTTTAAGGCCGGAATTGACGCCGTATTGTGGCAACAGGGCACCACCCGCGCCGGCATTGCCCCCCGTTCACGTCTCAATCATCGGCAACAACTCAACGTCTGGCAACGGAATTTTACTTGCCCGAGCGATTCAGCCCCCCGGCGCCAGACGCAGCAGCCGGCCATCCGCGGCATCCGTGAGCACCCAGACCGCGCCGTCAGGCCCCTGGCGGACATCGCGGATCCGCTCGCCAATATCCCTCAACAGCACCTCCTCTGCGACGACGCGCTCGCCGTCGAGGACGAGGCGGTGCAGGGCGCGGCCGGCCAGCGCGCCGACCAGCAGATTGCCCCGCCAGTTGGCGAACAAGCTGCCCGTATAGAAAGCCATGCCCGAAGGCGCGATCGACGGCGTCCAGTAGTAGATTGGCTGCTCCAGCCCATCGCGCGCGCTCGCCTCGTGCAGGCGCGCGCCGGAATAGTCGATGCCGTAGCCGATCAGCGGCCAGCCGTAGTTGAGGCCCTTGCCCGGCACGTTGATCTCGTCGCCCCCTTGTGGCCCGTGCTCGACGGTCCACAACTTGCCAGTCGTTGGATGGAGTGCGGCCGATTGCGGGTTGCGATGTCCCAGGCTCCAGACCTCGGGGCGGGCCTCAGCGCGTCCGACGAACGGGTTGTCGGGTGGCACGCTGCCGTCCGGGTTGAGGCGCACGACCTTGCCCCAGTGGCGTGACAGGTCCTGCGCGAAATCCTTCTGGAACCGCTCGCCCAACGTCACGAACAACTTGCCGTCGCGGGCAAAGGCCATGCGAGCGCCAAAATGCAGGCCGCCCTGGAACTCCGGCGTCTGGCGAAAGATAACCGTCCCGCTGTCGAGCCGGGGCTGGGGACCGTCGAGGAGACGCGCGCGCGCCACCGTGGTGCCGTTGCGGTTGGCGCCGCGTGGCTCGGCATAAGCCATGTAGATGAGCCGCGAACGCGGAAAATCCGGCGCCAGCGCGATATCGAGCAGCCCGCCTTGCCCGACGGCCGCAACCGCAGGAACGCCAGCCAGGGGTAACGACAGCGTGCCGTCGCGGGCGACGATGCGAATGCGGCCTGGCCGCTCGGTGACGATCGGTCGCCCGTCGGGGAGGAACTGCAAGGCCCAAGGGTGCTCGAGGCCGCGCGCGATCGTGGTCACGCTAACGCGGGTCGCGGTCGCGGCCGGCGCGCGCGTCAGCCCCGACGGCGCCTGCGAGAGGCTTGGGCCGGCGGCAGCGACCGCGGCGGCTGTGAGGACAGCGGAGGCGAGCGCGCTGCGAAGGCTAAGGGGCGGGTGCATGGGCTCTCGGTGACGCTCGGTCGTGAACGGATCTTGGGAGGCCCAGTCGAGCAGAATTGTGTGGCGGAATAAGGCTCAAGTGCGGCCGATCCGTCCGCCGTATGCGGCAACCGCGCACAACGCATTGACGAGGCGCATCTGCTCGACGGTCCGGCAAGGCACGTCGAGCAGGCGGGTGGTGGCGAGCACCACCACGAGCGCCTGCGCCCGGCTGATCGCGACGTTCAACCGGTTGACCGA
>JANOJW010000017.1:0-8365 GCA_031418955.1 Hyphomicrobiales bacterium
CCAGGCCGAGGCCGACCGCGTGTCGGACGCGCTCCGCAAGGCCATCGAGGCCCGCGAGCAGCAGGCCACGCGCCAGCCGTCGCCTGTCGAGCCCCCGGTCGAACGCGTAGAGGCCCGCCCGCCCGTCGCGCAAGAGCCACCCGCTCGCTACGGCCTGACCACAGACGCAGCGCCCGGCGCCACGCGCTATACCGTGCTCATGTTGATGGGGCCCGGCAACAAAGGCATCCGCCGCCACAACAAGACCGCCGATCCGGTGTTGTGCACCGACAGCGGCTGCTACGTCAGCAACGGCGCCACCGCCACCGCCGCGCTGATGACGCATCGCAAAGCGCTCGGCTTCGGCCGCACCTGGGGCCAACGCGCCGGCGCCTGCCAGATGAGCCTCACCTGCGTCTTCCGTGGCGTCGAAGCCGGTGGCCTGCCGTTCCACATCCAGCCGGTCGACATGCGCGTCGTGCGCCACGATCGCCGCGAGGCGCAAGTTGTCGACGGCGGCTCCGACTGCTTTCTCGCCGCCGGCCGCCTCGGTTGCCGCCGACCGGTGCGCGGCACCAACTACGTGATATGGCTGGTGCCCGAGAAGATGGCCGAGGCGATCGGCCCCGCCCTGCTCGAGCAGGCGCTTGCCGACGGCCTCCCCGACAGCGAGCAGGCTAGCCTGGGCGCGCAGCGCCGGTAATCGCCCCGACACCGTTGCACGGGCTTAACCGCCGATTGCCTTGCCCCACTCGTCGGGTTCGAAGCCGATCAGCAGGCCGCCCGCGTGTTCGACCAGCGGCCGCTTGATCATCAAGGGCTGCGCGAGCATCAGCGCGATGGCCCGAGCGCGGTCGAGCTTGGCCTTGTCGGCGTCGGGCAGCTTGCGGAATGTCGTCCCGACTCGATTGAGCACCACCTCCCAGCCGAGCGTGTCGCACCAGTCGGCAAGCTTGGCCTTGTCCACGCCCGCCTTCTTGTAGTCGTGGAAGGCGTAGGCAATCCGCTGCGCATCGAGCCAGCTGCGCGCCTTCTTGACGGTGTCGCAGTTTGAAATGCCGTAGACGGTGATGGTCATGGGTCGCCAATCCTGGATCAGCTCGGTGAGCCATCATTCCTATAGTTCACATGTATCCCCTCGTCATTCCCGCGAAGGCGGGAACCCACGGCGAGCCATTGGTGGAGAAGATGGCGCGATGTCGGCAGGCGCTTGAACGGTGCTATGTCGAGACCTGTCGTGGGTGCCCGCCTTCGCGGGCATGACGGTGAGGGTGGAGCAGCGTTGCGCCACACCCACTGATCATTTCTGCATCGCGGTTTCGATGGTCCGCAACAGCAGCGCGATATCCTCTGGCCTCGATAGCCGATGATCCCCGTCTGGGATGGCCTCGACGCGCGTCCAGTCGCCGTCGAGATGTGCGACGAGATCGAGGCTGTGCTCCCATGGCACGTCGGGGTCCTGCAGGCCGTGCAGAATGTAGACGGGCCGGCCGGGATCGAGCGGGCGCGCGCTGATCAGATGCTGCCGCCCGTCCTCGATCAGCCCGCGTGTGATCGCGTATGGGCCGTCGCCGTAACCCGAGGGGCGCATGTAGGCGCCGGTCTCCAGGATCTGCCTCCGGATCGCCTCGCTGAAACTGCCCCACATCCGCTCGGTCATGTCCCAGGCCGGCGCGATCAGCACCAGCGCCTGAATGCGCGCAGCTTCAGCCGGCTCCGTTTCCATCAGTCGCCGCAACAGCAGCAGCGCGATGTTGCCTCCCATGCTCGAGCCGACCACGACCTGCGGGCCAGAAGTCAACTGACGGAACACGGCGAGTGTCTCCTCGAGCCAGCGGCTGAGCGTGCCGTCCTCGAATCGCCCGCCCGACTGACCGTGTCCCGAATAGTCGAACCTCGTGCAGGTTGTGCCGCGCGCGACGGCCCACTCGGCGATCGCCGAGGCCTTGGTGCTGGTCATCTCCGACTTGAAACCGGGGAGCCACATCACGCCCGGCCCTGCACCCGCACGCCCCGCATCAACGAGTGTTTCGATGCGCCGCTCGCTGCCGCCGGCACCGATCGTGAGGAACTGTGCCTGCGGCATTTGCGTCGTTCCCGAGTAACGGATTTCAATCAACGGAAAGTTCAAGTCCGTGGCTTGTCTGTCGCCGTCCCGCTCGTCTCGGGGTCAGCTCCCGCTGCGCCTTTGGGCCGCAGGATCTCGCCCATGAAGTCGCGCGCACGCACCGGCGGCGCCTCGATGTAGGGCAGCGGGCGGATGACGCCGATTGCCGCCGCACCGATACGCGCGGTGAGCGCCGCGTTGAACACGCTCTCGCCGAGCCGCGCGGAGAGCCGCCGCAGAATATCCTGACCCAGGAACTGCCCGAACAGGTCGTCGGTCATCGCCAGCCCGCCCGTCGCCACGATGTGCACGAATACCATGCGCGCCAGCCGCATCGTTCCGAAGAACCCGGGCCGCCCGCCATAGAGCGCGGCGAGCATGCGCAGCAGCCGCAGGTTCTCGTTCAGCACCCAGCCGACGGTCAGGAAGCCGGTCGTGCTGTTCGCCGAGACAACGGCAAGCCGCCGCGCGCAGCCCGCAACGATCCGCCGCGCGTCGCCGTCGAGCGGCATCAGCACGTCACGGTCGGCGATGCGCAGCAGGTCGCCCGGATCGCGCACGGCGCGCGCGTGCTCGTCGAGCCGGGCGAGGCCCCACTTGAGAGCTGGCCGCGAGCGGAACGGCGACACGATGCGCGCCACCGCCGCGGCTTCCGCCTTGCGATCGCCGTCCCGCATCGCTTTCTCGGCGGCAGCGCGAATGCGGCCCAGGCGGCGAAATCGCAGGATGCCCCGGATTTCGCGGCCGATGAGTACCAGCGATGCCAGCGCGACGATGCCGAGCAGTCCGAGCGCCAGCCACCCGACCCAGTCGTTGCGCGTGAACGCAACCGCCGTGAAGCGGGTGAACCAGAGCGCGAACGCCAGTCCCGCGAGCGCCAGCGCGGCGGAAAACAGCACGCTACCCCAGCGGAAGCTACGGTCGAGCGAGAGGCTCGCGAGCCGCTCGGCCCACACTTCCTCGGGCCGTTCTGGGCGTGGCGGCGGCGGAATATCGTCGGCACCCTTGGCGCCGGCGTCGGAATGCTTGCCGCTGCCCACCACCTCGACGTTCGGATCGTCGAGCGTGAAGGCACGCGGCCGGCGGGGCTCCTGCGAACGGCTCATGCGAGGCGGTCTCCGATCAGGAAGTCGAGCGCCCGGTCGAGGCGGATGTGCGGCCATGGCGCGCGGCGTCCGTCCGGTGCGTCAGCGGCCACGCGCTGCGGCCCAAACCGCACGAGCGAGAGGTCGCTCGCCCCGGCCCGTCCGTCGAGCAGGCTCATCGCATCGCCCGGTACGTCGCCGGGAAAGACGCGCGCGCGCGCCGCTCCGTCGAACACGCGGCCGTCGATGATCTCGCCCTTCAGCGGCGTGCCGACGATGCAGCCGAGCGCCTCGCCGTTGTGCACGATCTCGGTTTCCTCCGTCGAGCGCAATGCCGCCAGCGCCAGCGCCTTCACCTCCGCCCCCTGGAACGTCGCACGGTCGGCGGCGCGCTTGGTCAAAGCCGTGAGCACAGCCTCGAGGCGGTCGTGACTGGTGTGATGGATATGGTCGGCCTTGGTCGCGGCGAACACGATGCGGTCGATGCGCCGCGGCAGCAGCGCCGAAAGCCAGCGCGACGCGCCGGGCCGGAAGCTCGCCAGCACGGTCGCCAACGAAGCTTCGAGATCGCGCACCGCCGCCGGCCCGGACGCGATGGCCCCCAGCGCATCGACCAGCACGATCTGCCGGTCGAGCCGCGCGAAGTGATCGCGGAAGAACGGCCGCACGATGCGGGTCCGATAGGCGTCGTAGCGCCGCTCCATCATGGCGGCGAGCGAGCCGCGCTTGACCTCCACACCGTCGGTGAGATCGAGGGGCATGAATGTCAGCAGCGGCGAGCCCTCGTGGTCGCCGGGCATCAGGAAGCGGCCAGGCCCGAGCATCAGGTCGGCTGGCGAGATGATGCGGGCCGCGCGCAGGTACGCCGTGTAAAGCGCCGCGCCTTCGATGGCCTTGTGCTCGTCCTCGGGGTTGGCCGCGTCGTGCGCCAGGAGAAAGGCGAGAAACGGCGCTGCGGCCGTGGAGCGCCGCGGGTCGCGGGCAGCGGCGAGCGCGGTCCTCGACCACTGAGCGAACGAGAGGTCGAGCATCGGCAGGTCGATCAGCCATTCGCCCGGATAATCGACAATGTCGACATGCAGCCGGCCCGACCCCACGCGCCGGCGCAGCAGGTGCCGCGACTCGTACTCGATAGTGATACGCAGCTCCGAGATGCGCCGCGTACTCTGCGGCCACGCCGGCTGCTCGGCGGCGAGCGAGGCCAGATGCTCCTCGTAAGCAAAGCGGGGCACATCGTCGTCGGGCTGCGGCTCGAGGTAGGCGCGCAGAATGCGGCCCTCGGCGGCCGGCCCGAAGAACGGCAGCCGCCCGTTGGCGACGAGGCTGCGCACCAGCGCCGTGATGAACACGGTCTTGCCCGACCGCGCGAGCCCCGTCACGCCGAGCCGGACGGTCGGCGTCGCCAGATCGGCAAGGTAAGAGCCCGCACGCCCGAGCGCGTCGAGCGTCGACTGCGGAAGATCGTTGAGGCCCAAGCGGGTGGTCACGCAGGTTCGAGGGACGCCAGCGTCATACAGTGGGGTCGGTGGTCGTTGGGTGCAATAGGCTGGCCAAGCCTCGCGGATCAAGCCCGGTCTCGATTGCCCGCATTGCGCCGGGCCAACCAAGCCTGCGCGGCTGCGTCAAGGATCGGTCAAGCGTCAGCCGACCGAAGCGAACGTCATTTCTGAACCGCCTTGTTGTGTCGATCCAAGACGAATGCTGTGAGTGCGGCAAGCGCTTCGCTCTCCCAGGGCAGCGGTCGCGTACCCATCGCCGAGATCATACAGAATTGAACCATGCCTTCTGCTGTGATGGCGTCGAGCCCGGTCTTCGCTTTCACCGACTCGACGAAATGCGGCCAAGGCTTCTTGAAGGTGGCGTTGTAGCTGTCGGCGTCCAGGTGGCAGGTGTTGCACGATCGACCAGCTGGGCTGAGGCTCGTATCACCATGGCGCTGCGTGCCCGTTGCCAGCAGTTTCGCTGCATCGGTTGCAAAGGCTGTTGATCCCGTAGGTCGTGTCACCTCGTTTGGCTGGATGCGCGGAGCCTGCGCGAGAGAAAGTGATGCAATACAAGTTGCAGCCACTGCCAAAAGCCCCACAAGCCGCAGCGATGACATGATCTAACTCCTCAATGCTGCCAACCCAACAATGGTCGAAGTGGTGATACTACCGACAAACCGCCAGATCGCCAATCAGAACCACGGCAGCGACTCTGGCCGGCATTTGCCATCGCACGCCGCTCAGCCGACCTTGCCGGTGGCCGGCGCGCCGTCTACATGTCGGGGCGGATACGCGCGAGGGAGACGGAGCCGGCATGCGGGCCCTGCTGATCACCATCGACTACATGCTGCAGTTCTTCTTCTGGATCATCATCGCGGGCGCGGTGATGAGCTGGCTGCTCGCGTTCAACATCATCAACGGCCACAACCCGACGGTCCGCTCGATCTGGGGCTTCCTGACCGGCGTCACCGAGCCGTTCCTGGCGCCCATCCGGCGGGTCATCAGCAAGATCCTCCCCAATCTGCGCGGCATCGACATCTCGCCGATCTTCCTGATCTTCGCGATTTTCTTCCTGCGCACGCTGATCGAGGAGACGCTGCTGCCGATGTTCCCGCGCGGCAGCTGGTGATCGCGAACGCCGTTGATCGCAGCGCTCGACGAAGCGAGAGGATCGCATGGCGCAAGCCCGGATCATCGACGGCAAGGCGATCGCAGAGGCGCTGCGCCGCGATATTGCGGCCCGCGTCGGCGCTCGCGTCGTCCAGTCTGGTCGTGCACCGGGCCTCGCCGTCGTGCTCATTGGCAACGACCTGGCAAGCGAGGTCTACGTCCGCAACAAGGGGCGCCAGACGGTCGAGTGCGGCATGCGCTCGATGGAACACAAGCTGCCCGCGACCACCTCGCAAGCCGAGCTGCTGGACCTGATCGCGCAGCTCAACGCCGACGCCGGCGTCGATGGCATTCTCGTGCAGCTGCCGTTGCCCAAACAGATCGACGGCGCCCGCATCATCGAGGCGATCGACCCGGCCAAGGACGTCGACGGCTTTCACCCGGTGAACGCAGGCCGGCTTGCCACGGGCGAGCCCGGCCTCGTGCCGTGCACGCCGCTCGGCTGCCTCCTGCTCGCCAAGTCCGTGCACGCGTCGCTGGCCGGGCTCGAGGCGGTGGTGGTCGGGCGCTCCAACATCGTCGGCAAGCCGGTGGCGCAACTGCTGCTGCGCGAGGACTGCACGGTGACCATCGCGCACTCGCGCACGCGGGACTTGGCCGCGGTGGTGCGCCGCGCGGATCTGGTCGTCGCCGCGGTCGGCCGGCCCGAGTTCATTCGCGGCGACTGGATCAAACCCGGCGCGACGGTGATCGACGTCGGCATCAACCGCATCGATGCGGGCGGCGGCAAATCACGCCTCGTCGGCGACGTCGCCTATGCCGAGGCCCGTGCCGTCGCCGTCGCCATCACGCCAGTCCCGGGCGGCGTCGGCCCCATGACCATCGCCTGCCTGCTGGCGAATACGCTCGACGCGGCGGAGCGGCGGCCATAGTCGCGACACATTGGCGAGGTCAGCGGGTTGGACGATAACCTAACGGTTGACATCCTCGGGCCCGCTTCCAGCAGCCGCAGCACGTCATCGGGCGGCAGAATGCGCGGCAGCTTCTGCCGGAGTGTAGCTGACAGACGTGTCGCTGACAGAAGTGTAGCTGACAGAAGTGTAGCTGACAGACTGGCGCAATCCTGCTGCCCCGGTGCGAAGCCCCGGCCGTCGCCGGCCTCACCCCTCAAATTCCGGCCCCCTCAAATTCCGGCATTGCCCGTGCTCAACGGTTGCGGCTATAAGCCCGCATCCTTGACTGTAAGGATCAGGTCCGGCGCGCGCACCCTTGGAGGCCGGCGGATCTTCACGACCTGACGCCCTGACCGTTGCCCGGCCGGGGCCTATATCTTTTGGAAAGGCGAAGGCAATGGCACAGGCCAATGTGATCACCGCGAAGGCGCGGCCGACTGGCGGCAAGGGGGCCGCACGGTCCGTACGGCGGGCAGGCGAGGTTCCCGGCGTCATCTATGGCGGTGGGCAGATGGAAACCACGACCATCTCGCTCGATGCGAACGAGCTCTGGAAGACCATCACCAAGGGCCGATTCCTGTCGACCGTGTTCGAGATCGACGTGGACGGCACAAAGACCAAGGCGATCCCCCGCGACGTTCAGCTCGATCCGGTGAAGGATTTACCGCTGCACGTCGATTTCCAGCGCGTCGGCGCGGACAATCGCGTGCGCGTGCATGTCGCCATGCGCTATGTCAACGAGGCGGCCTCGCCCGGCCTGAAGCGGGGCGGCGTTCTCAACATCGTTCGCCGCGAGGTCGAGGTGTGGGCGCCGGCGGACATGATCCCGGATCATTTCGAGGCGGACCTGACCGGCCTCGAGATCGGCCGCTCGATCCATATCTCGGCGGTGAAGCTGCCCGAAGGTGTGAAGCCCGTCATCCAGAACCGCGACTTCACGGTTGCGACTATTGCAGGCTCGGCAGCGATGAAGCCCGACCCCGACGAGGTCACGGCAACGGCTGGTGCGGAGGGTGCGGCGGACGGCGCGACTGCGGCTCCGGCGGCGGACGGCAAGGCTCCGGCGGCCGGCGCCAAGGCTCCAGCGGCTGGCGCAAAGGCTGCGGCTCCTGCGGCTGGCGGCAAGGGTGCTCCGGCTGCGGCCGCCAAGGCCGATCCGAAGAAGAAGTAAGGGAGCTTGCGCGCCGCCGTTTTCTGGGGCGGCGCGCCGATCCTGAAAGTCTGGCCTATGAAGCTCCTCGTCGGTCTCGGCAATCCGGGCGACAAATACGCCCGGAACCGGCACAACGTGGGGTTCATGGCCGTCCAGCGTATCGCCGATGTGCACCGGTTCGGGCCCTGGAAGAGGAAATTCCAGGGGCTTGCCGCCGACGGCGAGATCGGCGGCGACAAGGTGTTGCTGCTGAAGCCCGGCACCTACATGAACGAGAGCGGGCGGGCGGTCGGCGAGGCTGCGCGTTTTCTCAAGATTCCGATCGGCGACGTCGTCGTGCTGTACGACGAGATCGATCTGGCGCCGGCCAAACTCAAGGTGAAGACTGGCGGCGGCAACGCAGGCCACAACGGCCTGCGCTCGATCTCGGCGCATCTCGACAACGACTACGTGCGCGTGCGCATCGGCGTCGGCCACCCCGGCCATAAGGACCA
>JANOJW010000018.1:0-8478 GCA_031418955.1 Hyphomicrobiales bacterium
TACGCCGAAGCGCTGGGTCAAATCAGCCATGCGCTCTTCGGTGAACCACGCCTCGGCGGCCTGACGGCTCTCCCAGAGATACACGCCGCCGGTGCCGGCTTCACCGTTGAGGTAATCCTTGCGGATGAGCCCCTTCGTGCCTAGTCCACGATAGATCGGCGCGGTACCGGTGCCGCCCTTGATGGCCTGTTCCTCGGTGCGCTTCGGCAAATCAAACTGAACGACGACGATGCAATTGCCCATGGCCGGCTCCTCGTGTGTGGGGAAATCGAGTGTATGGAGGGGAACGGGCCGAGCTTAGCGCCGATCCCGCGCCCGTCAAAGTCCCGCGCTGACAGTCCCGCGCTGACAAGTCCGGCGCTCATGCGCGCGGCACCAGTAGAGCTAGGATCTCGCGCCAAGACTGGGCGTCGGGCGCGACCAGGATGCCGCCTGATTTGTCGAGCGGATCGAACGGCTGCGCGTCGTGGCGGCGCCCGTGCATGCCGACCGCCTCGGCGAGCGCGAGACCTGGCAGATGGTCCCAGGCGTTGGTCGAGAAGTTGATCAGGAAATCGGCTTCCCCCGCGAGCAGGCGGCCGTAGTTGTGGCCAGCGGAGGTGTGCCGCGTAAAACCCTTGAAGCGGCCGCGATGCGGCTCTGGGCTCGGCAAGTGGCGGCTGAGGAAATACTGCGGCGTCACGATGCCCTGCAACTCGGCGAGTGCCAGCGGCAGGGGCCGGCGCACGAGGCTCGCGCGGTTCCGCCCACCGTCACGCTCGACGATGGCGCCGGACCCAACTTCGCCGGCATAGAACACGTCGTCGGCCGGCGCAAAGATCCACCCCGCAACAGCCGCGCCCTTCACCACCAGCGCCACCATCACGTCGAACTCGGTGCGGCCTTCGGTGAATGCGCGCGTGCCGTCGATCGGATCGAGCACCCAGACCGGCGCATCGCCACGGAAGGCATCGATAAGGGAAGGATCAGCGTGCACGGATTCCTCGCCGATCACCACGGCGCCGGGGATCAGCGGGCGCAGGCTATCGGCGAGCGCCACCTCGGCCGCGCGATCAGCGACGGTGACGAGATCGCCCTTGTGCGTTTTCGTCTCGACGTCGCCCGCGCCGAGATTGCGCCAGCGCGGCATGATCTCGATGGCCGCAACCTCGCGCACCATTGCGCTGACCTTGTCGATGTCGATGTTTGCCATGCTGTGTCCCTTAGCAAGTGCCCGCGCCCGCGCGCTGCGGCAGCTCATCGCATATCGTCGCACCACGCGGCGCGCCGCAATGTCGCCGCATCGGTTCCGTCGTTTGGGGTGGTGGCATAATCGAGTGCGAACGCATCGGAGTGATATCGAGCGTATGCGTTTACTCTTCCTGCGGCCGTTGCGGCCGATCCGCATGGCGACGGTGCTGGTGCCAGCGCTGCTGGCCTTAGCTGCCGGCCGTGCCGATGCCGAGCGCTTCAAGCAGGCGCCGGCGAGCCGCGTCGCGCTGGAGCTTCCCGACGGCTTCGAGGCGGCCTCGCTGTTCTCCGGCTTCACGCACGAGGGCCACGGCATCTCGGTCGTCGTGGTCGAGTTGCCGGCCGAGGCATACGCGAGCATCGCGACTGGCCTGACGCCGCAGGCGTTGGCGTCAAAAGGCGTGCTGAAGGCCGCGCCCGCGAAACTCGAGCGTAACGGTCCACACGTCTACATGCGCGGCGAGCAGGCGTCGGCCGCTGGCGAGTTCGCGAAATTCTTCGTCCTGTTCCGCGAGGGCGACGTCACGGCGCTCGTCACTGCCAATGTGCCCAAGGCCACGCTCGAGCGCCGCCTCGTGGCGGACACCATGATCGAGCGCATGCTCGCCTCGGCTCGGGTGGCGGCAATGCCGGCCCCGGCCCGCGAATTGTTCCGCTTGGGTTATCTCGGCCCCTTCAAGCCGGCGGGAAGCTTCCTTGGCGCCGCGCGGACCTACACCCTTGATGGCGCTGCAGTGCCGACACCGCCATCGTCCGGGAAACCGCTTCTCGTCGTGGCGCCATCGCTGGACCGCCGCACTGTCGAGAAGCCCGACGTGCTGGCCGAGCGATTGCTCGCCGGGCTCGACGTGACGGACTTGCGTGTGCTCGGGCGAAACGCGGTGACCTATGGCGGGCTCTCTGGCGTCGAGATCGAAGCCCGCGCACTCGATCGCACCACGGGCGCCGAGCTGATGCTCTATCAGGTGCTGCTGATCCCGCGCGACGGCGGCTACTTTCGGATCCTCGGACAGGCGCCGCTGGCCGGCCGCGATCGCTATCTGCCCGAGATGCGGCGGATCGCTGAAAGCTTCACGCTGACGCCGTGAGGCGCGAGCCCCTCGAACAACCCGGTGCGGATGAATCGTGGCTTGGTCTTGACGATGAGGTCGTCATCGGACGTCGGCGTGAACGCAGCACAGTCCTTCAGTCCGAAGGTGCCGGGTTAGCCTGAGGCAAGCGCCGCCAGATGATGCGCTGGTGACGCGGCGAACCCGGCGCGAAGTCGGGCCCGGAGAGCGTCAGGCGCGTGCCGTCGAGCTGGATATGGCGGGTCGAGGTGATGCCGGCGAGCGCGGGATTGGTCGCGACCTCGATCGTGTGGAAGGCGACGCCGTCGCGCACCTCGTAACGGCCGGCGTAGGCGAAACTGTCGTCGAAGGCCTGCGCCTTCTCGACCGCGTCCCCGGTCGAGAACGGCTTTCGGCCGGCGCGCATCAAGGTCGCGCTGACATGACCGTCGGGCGTGTAGAGGATGAAGCCTTTGGCGTCGGACCCGAGCGGATACTCGGACGGCCGACCGTCCTCGTAGACGAGCGACCAGCCTTCGAGGCGCCAGGCGCCGATGAGGTCTTTTGCGGTGACGGTCATGAACAAGATCCTGCCATGGCTCGCGGGGCCACACCATGCGCAACTATCGCGACCCAAGCAATGCATCGAGTTCCCCTTGGTCTCCAACGACCATGCGTGACCGGAGCCATGACACGGCACGGGCGCAGAAATGGGTCTTGGCCCCGCGGGGAGGTCTACCCGACCCTCGGAACACAACGGCGGTCCTGCGACCTGAAAGCGGCTTGAGAACACCTGATTGGGCGGGCATTGCTATAGTCTGATCGCCGACAACGGTCGGCCCGGTCACTCGAGGATGGACCCGATGCTCCCCAACACCGTGCTCGTCGCCTTCCTGGCGCCAGGCTCGCTTAATCACACGGCCAACATCATCAAGGGCTTCGCGATCGCCGTCGGCATCGCCATCGCCATCGGTTTCGTGTGGATGTGGTGGGCGGCGCGGGTGCGGGAGCGGCGGCTCGAGCTGTCGTCGCGGGCGCGCGCGGTTCACTCCGCGCAGTTGCGGGCGGCGACCCAGTATCCCGAGCTCGCCGAGCCGATGGCCGGCAGCCTCGCCACGCCGGCCGAGCTCGTACGCTACCGGCACTACGTTGCTGGCCAGCTGTCGAGCGCGGCTGAGATCCTGCTGCTCGATCCGACGGACGCCTGGCGTGCGACGCTGGCGCGCCAGTTCGCGCCGCACACATCCTACCTCAAGTCGGACGAGTTCCGCTTAGCCGGGCTCGAGGACTGCACCGCCGAGGTGCAGGCCCTCATCCGCCGTTTGACGGGGTGACGGCGCAGTCTGATCGCAGGCGCAGGCATGCTTACGTCACGACGAACCCGGTCGGCCGCTGCCGCATCAGTCCTTCCTGCGCCACCGACGCGACGAGTGCACCATCGCGCGTGTAGATCGAACCGCGCGCCAATCCACGCGCTCCGTGCGCGTTCGGGCTGTCTTGCACGTACAGCAGCCACTCGTCGGCGCGGAACGGCCGGTGGAACCACATCGCGTGGTCGAGGCTCGCGAGCTGGATGTCGCGGTCGAACGACAGCTTGCCGTGCGCGATCAGTGCGGTGTCGAGCAGTGTGAAGTCCGACGCATACGCGAGCACGCACTGGTGCAAGGAGAGCGCATCGGGAAGCCGCCCGTTGGCCCGCATCCAGATCGACTGTAACGGCTCGCGCCGCTCGCGATCGAAATAGCGCGACACGTCGACTGGCCGCATCTCGATCGGCCGCTCACGCTCCCAGTAGCTGCGCATGGTGTCGGGGAGATGCTGCATCAGCTTCGTCTTGAGCTCGGCCTCACTCGGCAGGTCCTCCGGCGCCGGCACCTTCGGCATCGTCGACTGGTGATCAAAGCTGCCTTCCGACTTGTGGAACGACACGCTCATCGCGAACATTGCGCGCCCGTGCTGGATCGCCTTGACCCGGCGCGTGTTGAAGCTGCCGCCGTCGCGGATCCGCTCGACGTCGTAGACGATCGGCACCGTCGGGTCGCCCGGCAACAGGAAGTAGGCATGCGCCGAATGCGCGACGCGGTCCTCCGGCACCGTACGCACCGCCGCCACCAGCGCCTGTCCCAGCACCTGACCGCCGTAGACGCGCTGCCAGCCTTCCTTCGGGCCCCGGCCGCGGAACAGGTTGTGCTCGATCGGTTCGAGATCGAGGATGGCGAGCATCTGGGCGACGGCCTTGGTCGCAGCCTTGGGTTTTCGCGATGGCATCAGAGTCAGACCTCGGATCTGGTGGCGCACCGAGGCGTAATCCTCCATGGTGCATCGCGTCAATGCAGTTGAGGGCACTCGAAAGCGAGACGATGGCGCCCACCGATCCGATCACATGCGACATCGCCATCGCGGGCGGCAGCCATGCCGGCCTTGGCTTGGCGCTTGCTCTGGCGAAGACTCTCGGACCGGAGCTGCGGATCACCATCATCGAGCGGCGGGCACGCGATGCGGCGATCACACCCGAGCCACGCGCCTTCGCGCTGTCCGCCGGCTCGCGCGGCCTGCTGACGGCGCTCGGCGTGTGGCCGTCGCTGGCCGACCGGGCCACGCCCGTCACGCGTATCGAAATCACGGATTCTGGCCTCGAGCACGCGCTGCGCCCGACGCTGCTCGTCTACGATAACCGCGTGCCGGCGAGCGGTGAGGCAGCAACCCACATCGTCGAGGCCGATCATTTGCGCACGGCACTGCACGAGGCGGTCGTGCGCCAGCCCGGCATCTCATGGATCACGCCGGCTGGCGTCGCAAGCCTCGCACCGGGTCCCGCCAACATCGACATCGGCCTCGACGACGGGCGCACGATCGCAGCAGGCCTGCTCGTGGCATCCGATGGCGCGCGCTCGCGTGTTCGCGACTTGGCCGCCATCAAGACCGTCGGCTGGAGCTATGGCCAGACCGGCATCGTCACCGTCGTCGCGCACGCGAGGCCCCACGACGGCGTCGCCGTTCAGCATTTCCTCCCCGCGGGGCCATTCGCGATGCTGCCGCTCAGGGGAAACCGCAGCTGCATCACCTGGAGCGAGGGCGCCGCCAATGCAACGCGCATCCTGGCGCTCGACGACGCGGCGTTTCTGGCTGAGGTCGAGCGCCGCTTCGGCCACCGGCTCGGCGCGCTGTCGCTTGGCGGCTCTCGCGCCTCCTGGCCGCTCGAGTTGCAACTGGCGCGCAGCCTCATCGCACCCCGCGTGGCGCTCGTCGGGGACGCCGCCCGCAGCGTGCACCCGATCGCCGGTCAGGGCCTCAATCTGGGGTTTCGCGACGTCGCCGCGCTGACCGAGGCCGTCGCCGACAGCATGCGCGTCGGCCTCGATCCCAGTGATGCGTCCGGTCTCGAACGCTACGAGCGCTGGCGCCGCTTCGACGGGCAGGCCTCGGCCGCAGCCTTCGACGCGCTGAACCGACTGTTCTCGCGCGATGGGCTGGCGGTGCGCACCGCGCGCGACGCCGGGCTCGGGCTGGTCGACCGCCTGCCGGGCCTGAAGCAGCTCCTCGTCGCCGAAGCCGCCGGTCTCACCGGTGACGTGCCACGGCTGCTGCGCGGGGTGGTTCCGTAGGACGTCTGGGATTTCACGGCGCGAGGTGCGGTGTGCAGTCGATTCACGAGGAAGAAGCCGCCGCTCGAAGCCCGGTCGGATTTGCGCGCACGAGCATTTCCGTCTGAACAGACGTCCCCTCCCCAGGCCGCACGTCAAAGATCGACGCGCTCCTCGTCGAGCGGCTTGCGCGTTTCCATGTTGAAGCGCCCGCCGTAGATCGGCCGCTCGCCGGTCGTGGGCCCGGGATACTGCACGATGAAGATCTCGCCGCCGGTCTTGGTGCTGAACTCGCCCTCGAAGTGCGGATCGGGATGGTAGAGGACAGTGCCCGGACCGAGCAGCCGGCCGTCGATCGTGAATTCGCCCTTCAGGATGTGCCAGACTTGTGCAAAGCCGTGGTAATGCTCGGGGTGATGGGCGCCCGGCTCCAGGCGCAGGATGCCGGAGTTCGGCTCCGTCGGGCGCTCGGGACGCGGGTGAAACAGCATCTTGCCCGTCTCGCCGGGCCAGCGAATGGTTTCCCAGTCGACCTCGTCGAAGTGCCGGACCTCGTAGGGCCTATGGTCGTTGCGCGAGGCATCGCGGGCGGTCGTCAGGGCTGCATTCGCCTCGGCGCTGTCGGGAATGTGTTTGCTCGGTCTTGTCATTTCAGTTTCTCCGTTCAACGGCACTGCTTCATTTCCAGCATCATCCTGTTTAGTAAGCCGCCCGCAGGATCTCCATCACTTCGTCGGCTTGGGTGATGGGCCGCGGGTTGGAGTAGGTCCAGTCGTCGAGCATGCAGTTCTGGGCGAGCCGCGGCAGGTCGGCCTCCGCAACCTTGACCTCGCGCAGCGTGCGCGGCATGCCGAGGTCTCGGATAAACCGATCGATCACGTCGCAAGCGTCCCGGCCCGGTTCCCCCATCGCCGCCGCCACCTCGCGCTGGCGCTCGCCATTCACGACTGCGTTCCAGGCCAGCACGTGCGGCAGCATCACGCACGAGGTGTGCCCGTGCGGCACGCCAGCCGAGCCGCCGAGGATGTGCCCGATCGCGTGGCTGGCGCCGAGCCGTGTTCCCGACACGATGCCCACCATCGACATCCACGCCCCCATCAGGCAGGCGAGCCGCGCCTCGAGATCGCGCGAATCCAGCTTCACCGCCGGCAAGCCCGTCGCCAGAAGCCGCAGCGCCTGCAGCGCGGTGCCGTCTGTGTAGTGGTTGGCGTCGATCGACAGCAGCGTCTCGACGGCGTGGTCGACAGCGCGCACGCCGCTCGACAGCCACAGCCACTCGGGCGTGTGCACTGTGACGGCCGGATCGAGGATCACCGTTTCGGGTACGATGGCTGGATGGATGTAGCTCTGCTTCAGCCGCGTGCGCGTGTCGGTGACGCCGGCGCGGGCGTTGAACTCGCCGGCCGACAGTGTGGTCGGAACCGCGATCTGGCGCACGCTTGGCGCACGGAAGTCCGGCACCCGGCGCCGGCCATCCTCGACCACGCTGCGAAAAGGTTCGAGCCCGTCGACGTCGGTGATGCCGTGCTCGAGGCAGATCGTAACCGCCTTGCCGCCGTCGGTGACGGAACCGCCGCCGAAAGTGACGAGCAGGTCGCATCCGGCTGCTCGCGCGGCATTGGCGCAGGCGACGACCGCATCGCGCGGTGAATGCGCCGGCATGTGATCGGATACGCCGGCAAACCGCGCTCCGAGTGCATGACGGACTTTGGCGATCTCGTCCGTCGCGGTCTTGAGCGTGCGGCCCGTGAGCACGAACACGCGGCTGGCGCCAAGGCGGTCGGCTTCCGCCATGATCGCCTCGCCGGCAGGTTTCCCGAAGATCACGCGGTTCATGCGCGTGAACACGACCGATCCCGAATGCATGGCGCCTCCCCTCGCGTTTTGCCCCAATCAGGTCGATGCCCCATCGGCCCGCTCGAGCCAGACCGCCGTGTCGTGGAAGGCGACGCCTCCATTCGGCGGCACCGGGTCCTCGCCGACGAGTGTGTTGATGCCGCGGCCCTCCTCGAACGTCTCCGACAGCCAGATGCCTTCGACGATCAGAGTGCCGGGCAACTGGCCGTCGTCGAGCGTCGCTCGCAGCACGACACTGCCGCGCCGGTTGCCGATGCGCACCCGGTTGCCACTTGATACGCCATGCGACCGAGCCGTCGCCGGATGCATGCGCACGACTGGACCGGCGCCACCTTCCTTGGCCACCGACGTCGGCGTCTCGGTGAACGTGGAGTTCAGGAAGTGGCGCGCCGGCGGTGTCACGAGCTTCAAAGGATGCTCGGCATCGGCTCGCTCGTAGTCGTCCATCCAGTCGGCGACCTTCGGCATGCGCGCCGCATAAGGGCCGATCGCCGCCCAGTCCGGCCTGAAGCGGAACCGTCCGTCGGGATGCGCGAATCCGTCGAGGAAGTGCGCCTTCGCGAACGGTTGCGCGCGGTCGATCCAGCCCTCCGCCTCGATCGCCGAAATGCCGCCGAGACCGCCGAGCCGGAACGCTTCGTCGATGTGTTCGCGCTCGCTCATGTCGAAGCGGGCGTCGGTGGCGCCGAGCCGCTTGGCGAGGTCGCAGCGGACCCGATAGTTCGAGCGCGCCTCGCCTGGAGGCTCGATCAGCTTCG
>JANOJW010000019.1:0-5697 GCA_031418955.1 Hyphomicrobiales bacterium
GCGCGCCACAGCGTCGGCGACCTCGTAGGCCTCCTCGATCGTGTAGGGCGCAATCGTCTCGAAGCTCTGCTCCAGGTCCCACGGGCAGCCCGTCACGGGGGTGCGCAGCGCGGCCATGATCTCGATCAGGCGCTGAATGTCGCCCGAAGGTTCGATGGTGGCGGGCGATTTTTTGATGTCGGACATGGCTCTGCTCGGTTCATTGTGCCGGCCCTACTCCCGGACAGGCTCCATCTATCATAAAAGAGGCGATCGACAGGGGAGCCGCGGGGAAGGGGAGACGTGCGGGTCATCGCCAACATCTTGATCGTCGCCGTCGAGATCGCGCTGATCGCGGCCGCGGCCTGGCTGGCTTGGGGCAAGCCGGTCGTGTTCGCCGGTGTCACGCTGGTGCTGGCGCTGTTGCTTGGCTTGCGCCTCGAAATGGCGCGGCTGGAGCACGAGATGCCGTTCTATTTCGAACGGACCGGGCGGCTCGGGCGCTGGATCCGCATGGCAGTTGGCAGCGGCGAGGCGCTGCTCAAGTCCGTGCTCGCCGCGGCAATCGCGCTGATCGTGTTCTCCGGCACCGACAGCGCGCGGCTGCAGGCACTCGCCGCGATCTTCGGCGTCCTCGTGCTGGTGGGTTCGATGGCGCTTCGCCGTGCGACGATCTCGCTGGGCCTCAGGCCGGCGCGCTGGGGGTTCTTCCGTATGGGCGCGCCGCTCGGGCTGCTCTATGCGATTGCGACCAGTGTGTTCCCCGCGCCGCGGCTGTCGGACATCGCCTGGCGTGCCGTGTTCGATCTGCCGCGGCGGCCGAGCCTTTCGCAACTGGGCGAGACGCTGTTTCACGTCCGGCTCTGGGTCGACGACATGATCGTGCGGCTGCTCGCGCAGTGGCTGGGACCCGACACGGCAAGGATCGCGGGCATCGTCATCTCGTCGAACGTTCTGATGGGGTTCGTCATCGCGCTCTATGCGGTGGCCGTATCGGAGATCGTGCGCGCGATGGAGGAGGGGGCTTGGAGGAGCGGGGCCAGTCCTTGAGGCCCAATCCTGCAAGGTCATGCACGGGGGCGGCTGCACCAGCCACGGCGCGTACGCCGACAGACCAAGGCTGAGAACGCGTCGGCATTCAGCTGAGGCTGCGGACTGCGGTGAGCAAAGCAAGCTGGCACGAGCTGGGCGCATCGATCGTTCGCGTAATCAATATTATGGAAAACACTTGAGCTATATCAACGTTTAATCGTTGGTTTGCCGTGGTTTACACGACCGCGCCGATGTCGCCTCGCCGGAAGCGTTCGTGCCGATGCACATACCCGCTCATCGCAAGACCGAGGCAGGCGCAGACGGTCAGCATGGCGGTGCCGCCATAGGACACGAGCGGCAGCGGTACCCCGACAACGGGCACCAGGCCCATCACCATCGCCATGTTGACGGAGGCGTAGATGAACACGACCAGCGCCGGTCCCGCGATCAACAGACGCGCAAAGCGGCTGCGGCACGCGACCGCCATCGCCATCAGCATCGCGATCAGCACGACGTAGAGCAGGATCAAGGCGCTGGCGCCGATGAAGCCGGATTCCTCGGCGAGCATCGTGAAGATGAAATCGGTCTGCTTCTCGGGCAGGAAATTCAACCGGCCCTGCGTGCCCTGCAGGTACCCCTTCCCCGTCAGCCCGCCCGAACCGAAGGCGATCTTGGACTGCGTGATGTGATAGCCCGCGCCCAGCGGATCGCGCTCGGGATCGAGGAACGTGAGAATACGCCGCTTCTGGTAGCCGTGGAGGCGCTCCCAGATCAAGGGCGCTGCGGCCAGGATCGCGCCCCCGCCCGCCAGATAGTAGAACGGGCTGACGCCGGCCAGAAACATCAGCCCGAGCCCGACACAGGCAAACAGCACCGCGGTTCCCAGATCGGGCTGGCGCAGCACCAGGATCACCGGAGCGATGATTGCCAACACCGGCAACGCCACCCACAGCGGGCGCGAGACCTTGTCGGGCGGTAGCCACTGGTAATAGCGCGCGATGACCCCGATCAGCGCCACCTTCATGACCTCGGACGGCTGCAGGCTCATGTCACCGAAGCGGAGCCATCGCCGCGCCCCCATCGCCTCCGAGCCCAGCAACGGCACGAGGATCAGCAACGCGAGGGCGACGACGTAGGCGGGATAGGCCAGCGCCATCCAGACCCGAAGCGGCACGCAGGCCATCGCAATGATCAGCCCGATGCCCACCAGCAGGCGGAACGTGTGCTTGTCGGCCCAGGGCGAGAAACGGCCGCCGGCGACCGAATAGAGCACCGAGACCCCCACGCCGGCGATGACCGCGACGAGGCCGATCAGCAACCAATTGATGCGCAGCAGGCGCTGGCCGGTGGTCAACAGGCCGCTTTCGGATGCGAGTGGAGACGCCATTGCCCTAACCTCGCTGGCCCTGGAGTTGGCGCGGCAGGCGCGCCGGGTCGCCATCGAAGGCCGGTTGCCCGGTTGGATCGCGCTCGAGCAACTCCTCGATCACGTCGCGCACGAGCGGAGCGGCGGACTGCCCTCCACTGCCGCCATGCTCGACGATAGCGACGACGGCGTAGCGCGGTGCGGCGGCTGGTGCGTAGCCGACGAACAGCGCGTGATCGCGATGCTCCCACTTGAGTTCGCCCTGGCTGCGCTCCGACGACAAGCGGCTGACCTGCGACGTGCCCGTCTTGCCAGCGACCTTGCTCCCGTCTGACTCGATGCGCGCGTTCGAGCCGGTTCCACCATCCTCGTTGACCACGGAAAACAGGGCCTTGCGCACGGCATCGAGCCATTCAGGTTTGAGGCCCAGGGACGGCGGCACGGCTGGCACGACGCCGGGCGCCGGCCGTACGAGTTGGGGAGCAACGGCCCGGCCACTGGCAATCCGCGCTGTCATCACCGCGAGTTGCAGCGGCGTTGTTGCCACGTAGCCCTGCCCGATGCCGGCGAGGATGGTCTCGCCGCCGAGCCACGGCTTGCCCAGCCGCGTCTGTTTCCACTCCGGATCGGGGACAACACCGGTGCGTTGGTGGGCGATGCCGCAATCATGCAAAACGCCCAGCCCAAAGCGCCGCGCCATCTTCGCGATCGCCTCGATGCCGGTCCGCCGCGCGATCTCGTAGAAGTAGCAGTCGCAGGATTCTTTGATTGCCCGATGCAGATCGCAGGGACCGTGGCCGCGCCGCTTCCAACACCGGTACGTGTGATTGTAATACTCGAACCGGCCCTCGCAGGGGATGCGCTCGCGCAATGAGACGACGCCTGACTCGAGGGCGGCCAGGGCTACCACCATTTTGAACGTCGAGCCGGGTGGATAAGCGCCACGGATGGCGCGGTTCAGCATCGGATTGTCGTGCAGCTTCGGCACGCGCCGGGCCTGGCGGGGGCCACGCGGCGGAGGCGCCTCGATCGATGCCGCGACCGGATCGAACTGGGGAACGGAGGCCATCGCCACGACCTCGCCCGACGTCACGTCCATGGCGACGATGGCGGCGCGGCGCTCCTTCTGCAGCCGCTGCAGCACGCTCGCCTGGAGCTTCGTATCGATGGTGAGCACGATGTCGCCACCGCCCGTGGCCTCGATCTGCTCGAGGTTGCGTACGATGCGGCCGCGCGCGTCGACCTCGTGCTTGACGTGGCCCGCCTCCCCGCGCAACGGCTCCTCCATGCCGCGCTCGACGCCGGTCTTGCCGATCCGCAATCCCGGCAACCGCAGAAGCGGATCGTCGTCCATCGCGTGCCGCTCGACGGCGCCGACAAACCCCACCACATGCCCGACGGTGCGCGCGTGATAATACTGGCGCCGGCTGTCCACTTCAGTCCGGATGCCGGGCAGTTGCGGGGCGAACAGGTTGATCTCGGCGATCTGCTCGAAGGTCAGGTCGCTCGTCAGCAGCACCGGCACGTTGGCCGAGCGGCGCGCGCGCTGGGCGATGCGCTCCTGCTCGTCCGGCGCAATCGGAACGAGACGCGAAAACTGCGCGACAACAGCCCGCACGTCGCCCGCGAGCGTCGGCACGAGAACAGCCCGATAGGCTTCACGATTGTCGGCCAGCACTTCGCCGAAGCGATCGAAGATGCGCCCCCGCGTCGGTGCGAGCATCTGAATGTTGATGCGGTTGTCCTCGGCAATCGGCGCATAGCGTGCGCCATCGAGTACCTGGAGACGGAACAGCCGCGACCCGATCAGTCCGAACGTGCACACTTGCAAAGCACCAAACAGCAGGGCCCGCCGGGTGAATTGCCGCCGCTCGATCCGGTCGTCGCTCTGGCGCTGGAACATCCGGTCAGCCCCGCCGCTCGAGGGTCAGGACGCGCGGGCCGTCGACGAGCCGCGCCGCGGGCGCCAAGGCCCTTGCGACAAACGGATAGGCGAAGCCCTGCCCGACCACCGATACCAGCATGGGATACCAGTCTGCGGGTTGCACGAAGTAGGCGGACGCTGCAAGCCAGGCCACCACCGACATGACTGAAGCGGACACGAGAAACGACAGCCACTGGGTGAAGCCGTTCGGCGACTGCAAGAAGCGCAGAACAATTCGCGTCGCGGCGTGTCCGCTCAGGAAAACCAGTGGCCAGAACCCCAGCGGGCCGCTGGTGAGGACATCGATCCCGAGCCCGAGCAAAGCGATGAAGGGCGAGACGACGAGGTTGGGATGCCGGTAGTCCCAGAAATGGATGGCCATGAACGAGGCCGCCGGCACCAGGAAGCGCAGGCTGTCACCATGTCCCCACGGCATCACACTGATCAGCGCGATCACCAGGATCGTGAGCGATGGCAGGAAACGCGCGAGATGAACCACGAGCCTGGAGCCTCCGATCACCGCGATTGACTTGGCGTGGGCGGCACGGGTTGTCCGGCAATCGAACGGCGCCCGGCCAATGGCGCCTCCGATTGCGTCTGCGCGCGCTGGGCCTCGATCAGATCGAGCGCCGGCGAGTTGTAGAGCAACACGCTCACGTGATCGAGAGCGTCGAGGCGCGCGTGCAGGTCGACATGATAGCCCGACGGCGTCTCGGTCACCGTGCCGACGCGAAGCCCGCGCGGAAACAGTCCGCCGACCCCCGAAGTCACGATCCGATCGCTACTCTTGATGTGCACGCCCGCCGGCAGATGCGCGAGCCTGGGCTGCGCGCCATTATCGCCCATCAGGATGGCCTTGATGCCGAGGTCCCCGACCAGCACCGGAACCCGGCTGTTGAGATCGGTCAGCAGCAGAATGCGCGCCGACTTCTCGCCGAGTTCCTGGATGCGGCCAACCACACCGTCTGCGCTGATCACGGGATAGCCCACGCGCAAGCCCTCATTGCGGCCAAGGCTCAACAATGCGGTTCTGGCGAATGGTCCGCCAGCGTCGGTGATCACGCGTCCGGTGCGGTGCTCGAACTTGGACTCCTGCACGACGCGCGCCAGGGCAGAGAGATCGCCGAGCCGCCGCTCGAGCTCGAAGGCGCGCGCCTCCCAACCGGCAAGCCGCTGGTTCTCGGCCTTGAGGCGCTCCTGCTCGTCCGCCGAGGCCGACAGTGTCGCTATTCGGTCGCGCAGCTTGCGCATCGGCACAGTCGAGCTGGTGACCCACTCGAGCGCCGGCGCTATCGTCTCCGACATCCACATTCGCGCAGCGCCCAGCGCCGGGTTCTCGATGCGGCTCAACACCAGCAGCGCCAGCGACACCAGCATGAGGGAAAAAACGAGCACG
>JANOJW010000020.1:0-2075 GCA_031418955.1 Hyphomicrobiales bacterium
GGTGTTCGACGGCGCGCGCGCCTTCGAGGGCATCACACCTGATCTCGACCGCCATTGCGCGCGGCTCAATCGCTCAGCCAAGGCCATGATGCTAGCCCCGACGCACTCGGCCGAGGCGATCATGGGGCTCGTGCGGGACGGGCTGAAGCGCTTCCAGTCGAAGGAGGCGGTCTATATCCGGCCGATGTACTGGGCCGAGGACGGTGGCCTCGGCGGCTCCTCGATCCCGCCGAATCCGGAGTCGACGCGGTTCCTGCTGTGTCTGTACGTGTCGCCGATGAATCCGCCGAAAGGCTTCTCGATCACGGTGTCGCCGTTCCGCCGGCCAAGCCCCGAGACGATGCCGACCGACGCCAAGTCAGGATGCCTCTATCCCAACAATGCGCGCATGATCCGAGAGGCGAAGTCGCGGGGCTTCGACAATGCGCTGGTGCTCGATCTGCTGGGCAATGTCGCTGAATCGGGCGGCTCGAACCTGTTCATGGTCAAGGACGGCGTGGTGAAGACGCCGGCCGTCAACGGCACCTTCCTCGCCGGCATCACGCGGGCGCGAACCATCGAGCTGCTGCGCGGCGCCGGTGTAACCGTCGAAGAAGCAACGCTGAAGGTCGCCGACTTCATGGATGCCGACGAGGTCTTTTCCACCGGCAACAACTCGAAAGTGGTGCCGATCAGCCGCATCGAGGGGCGCGAGCTGCAGCCAGGCCCCGTCATGCACAAGGCGCGCAAGCTCTATTGGGACTGGGCGCACAGCAAGGCGTGAGCGATTCCCATCCACCGGAAAGACCTGTAGGAACGCCCGACCGCAGCCAGGAGCATCGCGCCCCATGTCCGACAAGCCCGCAGCCGGTGACCTCAAGGCCGCCATCGTGCCGGTGACGCCGTTCGAGCAGAACTGCACGCTGATCTGGGACGAGGCGACGAAGGCCGGCGCTGTGATCGATCCGGGCGGCGACGTTCCGCGCATTCTGGACGCGATCAAAAAGGTAGGTCTCAAGGTCGAGAAAATCGTGCTGACGCATGGCCATCTCGATCACGTCGGCGGCGCAGCGGAGCTCGCCAAGGCGCTTGGGGTCAAAGTCGAGGGCCCGCACGAGGCCGATCGCTTCCTGATGGAGGGCGTCGAGAAGCAGGCGCGGGGCTATGGCCTCGCGGGGCTTGCCAACGCGACGTCGGATCGCTGGATGGTCGAGGGCGATACCCTGACGATTGGTGGCCACGACTTCGAGGTGCTGCACTGCCCCGGGCATTCGCCGGGCTCGCTCGTCTATCTCAACGTGAGCCAAGGCATCGCGCTCGTCGGCGACGTGCTGTTTTCGGGCTCGATCGGCCGGACCGATTTTCCCTACGGCGACCACGACCAGCTGATCTCGGCAATCAAGACCAAGCTGCTGCCGCGCGGCGACGACATAACGTTCATCTGCGGACATGGACCCGCAAGCACGTTCGGCCAGGAGCGGCAGTCGAACCCGTTCATTCAGGATTGAAGTTCAGGTCTGATTTCTGGAAATCGGGAGGCGCGATCAGTAGCTGCGGCCAAAGCCCCAGCGGAAATAGCCGGGGCTGCCGCTCTCCTTGGACTGCGGCCCGTTGTTCTCCCAGAAGTCGACGGTCTGGCGGCGCAGCGTATCGGAGCAGCTGCGCTCGCAATCGACCCAAGAGCCGCCGGGGAGCCGCACCTGCCAGCCGCGGTGGCCCTGCCGGACCGGGCCCGACACGGTGCCCTTGCCCCAATGGCTCTCAGCGACGACGTAATCGCCGTGATGCCCGCCGCGATGACGGCCCTGCGCGACTGCGGCCGTGGCCGAAAGCGCGACGAGTGCGGCAACAGTCCAGATCGTGCGCTGCATCGTTCCTCCGAGATCCACGCGTGCGCGTGGCTTCGTTGCGTGACTACAAGTTCTTTGCGAGGCCTTAGCCGAACGCATCTGGCGATGTCAGGGTTCAGCCGCGCGACAAGTTGATGCTGACACCCTTGAGGCCGATGCCGTCCGTCGTAATGGACACTGTCTGGGTGCCACCCGACGTGGACACCATCATGGCCCCGGAGAATCCCCCGCCGTTGATCGACAGCG
>JANOJW010000021.1:0-2494 GCA_031418955.1 Hyphomicrobiales bacterium
TGCCGGACGGACTCTAAACAAGTCAATGGTATCGTACTTTCTGAAGGTGAAGATGGAGCCTTTCCGGCCATTATTCAGGTTGATCTGCAAACAAAAGAAAAAGTTGTTACAATGGCAGACTCTACTCATATGCCGGGAGTCATCACCTTGTATAAAGGCGAATGCGACTAGTCAATTCAGCGTCGGCTCTATTACTAACGCCCCCTACCCCATAAACCCCTCAAACCACCCCTCATGCGTCTTGCGCAGGTGTGACAGCGGGAAGGGGTCTTCACCCTTCAACGAAATACTCTCCCCCGTCACCCGCCCAATGATCCGCGCCGGAAGTGCGAGCAGCCGAGCGCGTTCAATGGTTTCTTCGGCGCGTTCGGGCGCGACGGCGACGACGTAGCGGCCCTGATCTTCGCCGAACCACGCGGCGTGGGCGGGCAGCTTGCCTTCATAGGCAAACAGTTCGCAGCCCATGTTCCCCGCGAGCGCCATTTCGGCGACGGTCACCAGCAACCCGCCATCCGAACAGTCATGCACGGCCGAGGCAACACCGAGCCGGGCTTGTCCGGCCGAGGCTATACCGAGCCGGGCTTGTCCGGCGGAGGCATCGGGACGCTCACGAATGAGCGCGGTGATCAGACGCCCGGCTTTCAATTCATCGGCCAGATCGACCGGCGGTGGTGCGCCCTCCAAACCGTCGGCGATGATCTGCTGATAGAGCGACTGGCCGAGCCAGCCGCGCTCGTGGCCGATGACGATCAGCACGTCGCCGTCGCGCTTCAAGGCGATGTCGGCGATCTTCGCGGTATCGGGAATGAGGCCGACGCCGCCGATCGCCGGCGTGGGCGGAATGCCGACGCCATTGGTCTCATTGTAGAGCGAGACGTTGCCCGAAACGACCGGATAGTCGAGCACGCGACAGGCCTCTGCCATGCCCTTTATGCTGGCAACAAATTGCCCCATGATTTCGGGCCGCTCTGGGTTGGCAAAGTTCATGTTGTCGGTGATGGCGATCGGATCGGCACCGACGGCAATCAGGTTGCGCCAGGTCTCAACCACGGCCTGCTTGGTGCCCATCTCGGGATCGGCCAGCACATAGCGGGGCGTGACATCGCAGGTCGCCGCTAAGCCCTTCTTGGTGCCGTGAATGCGCACCATCCCGGCGTCGCCGCCCGGCCGTCCAATCGTGTCGCCCATCACCATGTGATCGTACTGCTGATAGATCCAGCGGCGCGAACACAGCGCCGGCGAGCCCATCAGCGTCGACAGCGCTTCTAGGATTGAGTTCGGCGCTTTCACCCACTCGGGCGGAATAGGTTTCTGCAAAACGGGGTAGTGCCACGGCCGCTCGTACATCGGCGCGGAGTTGGCGAGCACCGGCACCGGCAGATCGGCTTCGATGATGCCCTTGTGGGTGACGACCATGCGGCCGGTGTCGGTGGTGATGCCGATGACCGCGAAATCGAGGCCCCACTTTTTGAAGATCGCTTCGGCTTCGCCCTCGCGGCCCGGCTTCAGAATGACGAGCATGCGCTCTTGTGATTCCGAGAGCATCATCTCGTAGGCCGTCATGTTCGGTTCGCGCTGCGGCACGGCATCGAGATTGAGATCGATACCGACGCCGCCCTTGTCGGCCATGTCCGAGGTCGACGACGTGAGGCCGGCCGCGCCCATGTCCTGAATGGCGATGATCGAATCCGTCGCCATCAGTTCAAGGCAGGCTTCGATCAAGAGCTTTTCGGTGAACGGATCGCCGACCTGCACGGTCGGGCGTTTTTCGTCCGACTTGTCGTCGAATTCGGCCGACGCCATGGTCGCGCCGTGGATGCCGTCGCGGCCGGTCTTCGAGCCGACGTAGACAACTGGCAAGCCGACGCCCTTGGCGGCCGAGTAGAAAATCTTATCGGTTTTCGCGAGGCCGACGCACATGGCGTTGACCAGGATGTTGTTGTTATAGCCGGCGTCGAAATTGGTTTCGCCGCCGATGGTCGGCACGCCGGTGCAGTTGCCGTAATGCGCGATTCCGGCGACCACGCCATCGACGAGGTGACGGGTCTTGGGGTGGGATGGATCGCCGAAGCGCAGCGCGTTCAAATTCGCCACAGGCCGCGCGCCCATCGTGAACACGTCGCGCATGATGCCGCCGACGCCGGTTGCAGCACCCTGGAACGGCTCGATGTAGGACGGATGGTTGTGGCTTTCCATCTTGAAGATCGCGGCATCGCCGTCGCCGAGATCGACCACGCCGGCGTTCTCGCCTGGGCCCTGGATGACGCGCGCGCCGCTGGTCGGCAGCGTCTTCAGCCAGATGCGCGAGGATTTGTACGAGCAGTGCTCCGACCACATGACCGAAAAGATGCCGAGTTCAGTGAGGCGCGGTTCGCGGCCGAGGATTTTGAGGAGGCGCTGGTATTCGTCCGGCTTGAGGCCATGCTCGGCGACGATTTCGGGCGTGATGGCAGGCGTAGCGGCGGCAGCGGGAGCAGTCATTCGCGGGTCAACC
>JANOJW010000022.1:0-13504 GCA_031418955.1 Hyphomicrobiales bacterium
AGTTCTGGATCTGCCCCGACAGCCCGTATCACAAGAAGGTCTTCGCCGAAGACAAGAAGTTCGTATTCTTCTGTGCCGGTGGTCTGCGGTCGGTGCTTGCCGCCAAGACTGCGCAGGACATGGGACTGAAACCGGTCGCCCACGTCATTGGCGGCTTCAAGGCCTGGAAGGACGCAGGCGGTCCGACCGAGGGCGGTCCGTCGAAGGCTTAAGTGCCTGCGCCGTTTGCGTCTTTAGTTTCCTAGTCACTTGCAAAGAGCGATAACGCTTTTGACGATAAGCCTGCGCGCCGCCGCGGCATGAGAACCTGTCCGGGGTTTGAGCGAATTAACGTCAATCGTTAATTCAGATGCTCGGCATCTTTACCTGGTATTGCGACCTCCCGTTCTATCTGGCACGCGGGTTGCTCAGCGTCCGGAGCATGGATCCGGCGGCTGTGTTCGACCGCAGTAGCCGGGTGCAGGATCAGGGGCATCGTCGTGAACTCAATATTGCGTCTTTCGAGAAGGGCCGTACTCGGCGCTTCGATGGTGCTGCTGGCCTCGGGCCTTTCAGGTTGCAAGCAGGAAGTTCTGCTGACCCGGGCCCCCGCACTGGGGCCGGCGCCGGCGGCCGTGCAGCCGGTGCGTCGCGAGCTGACCGTCATGCAGCTCGCGCTGCCGATCGATCTGCAGGCTGCGACCGAGACGGCGGAAGCCGCGCTCCCGCAGAGCCTCGGCCGGGTCATCGACTGGCTCGACGATGCCGCTTGCGCGCGCCGCACGCGCTGGCTCGAGTGCACCGGCGCCAAGATCGAAGGCGAGGTCGAGCGCAATGGCGAGGTCTCGCTCACGATCACCGAGGGGCGGCTCGAGCTGAGCGTCCCGCTGAAATACTCCCTGTCCGCGCGCGGGCTCGGCTGGGCGCGCGATCTGCGCGACCAGAAGACGGGCGAGCTTGTCGCGAAAGTCCCGATCGAGGTGGTCGTGGCGAGCGATTTTGAGACAGCCGTGCGATTCAAGGACGGGATCGTGCTGTCGGAACGGACCGTCCAGATCCTCCAGAAGGGCAAATTCGCGCTCTCGAAAACGATCGACGCGCGCTTGAAGAAGCCGCTGGCGCCGGTGCTCGAGAGCATCCGCGAGGGGGTCGGCGCCAAGGGCTTCAAGGAGACGGCCGAGAAGGCCTGGCGCGCACTGCACACGCCCATCGAGCTGTCCCGGGAGCCGCAACTGTGGCTGCGCGTCGAGCCTGAACGGATCACCGGCGGCGGCTTCGTCGTCGATGAGGGGAAGCCCCTGTTTCGGCTGCAGATCGCCTCGCGCATCAGCGTCGCCACCGGCCAGCGGCCCGCACCCCCGTTGACGCGTCTGATGCCGGCGCTGACGAAGCCGGCGGCCGGCGAAACGATCGCCAGCGACGGCCGCTCGACGCTTCGCCTGCCGATCGTGATGGGCTGGGAGCCGATGCTCGAGGCCGTCCGCACGTCCTTCCCCAAGCGCGAGGTCGTGAAGTCCGCGCTGTCGCGGGACGCAACCCAACTCGCCGGTCAGGTGCGCACCGTGTCGTTCTACGCCGCGCGCAATCAACTCGGCATCGAGATGCAGCTCGAGATCAAGGAGCCGGCGCGCTGGGCCGGCCAGATCGGCACGGCGCATTTCGTCGGCCAGCCGATCGTACGTAATGGCATCCTGGAAATGGAGACGGTCGAGTTGCCGGGCCAGCGCTCGGTGTTCGCACCACAGCCCAAGGGTGCGCCGCGCACCGTCGAAGGCCAGAACGCGCCGCGCATCGGCATCGAGCCGTTCGGCGCTCGCATCCAGCGCGCCGCGCGCATGGATCTGGGACCCGCGTTGCGCGACATCCTTCCGCACGCGAACTCGCTGATCGAGCAGCCGCTCGGCGAGGGCTTCTCGCTCGGCGGGCGGTTCGACGAGGTGGTGATCACCGGCGTCGAACCCGTCCGCGACGGCTTCGAGGTCGCGTTCAGCCTCGGCGGCCAGCTGCTGTTGCGCTACGATCCGGCCATCGCCTCGGCAGCTCCTGCTCAGCCGATCCCGTCGGCGACGCGATAACGGGCAGACCGTGGCCGATCCGTCGCCCGAGGCCGTGCACTCAACTCTTGGCGCAACTCACTGTGACGCGTCGACCGGCGGCACGGCGGCCGCAACCACCCGCACCTCGCCCGCGACGAGCACCAGCGCCAGTTCGCCCCGCTTCATGCGCAAGGCGTCTTCCCCGAAGATGTCGCGCCGCCAACCCTTCAACGCGTGCACGTCGGGGTCGGCCTCGGTGGCGATGCGCTCGAGATCCTCGGCGTCGGCGATGATGCGGGGCGCCACACCGTGGCGGGCGGCCGTCGCCTTGAGCAGCACGCGCAGCAATTCGATGGTGGCGCCGGCGTCCTGGGCCGAGCCCGAAGGACCATTGTTGAGGGGGGGGAGGCTCTTTGGATCGCGTTCGAGACCCCGCTTCACGGCCTCCAGGATGTCCTTTGCCCGCGACGAGCGCGAGAACCCGTCGCTCAGCGACCGCAACTGGCCGAGCTTGTCGACGTCGGTCGGCTGCTGGTTGGCGATGTCGTAGAGCGCGTCGTCGCGCAGGATGCGGGCGCGCGGCACGTCCTGCGATATGGCTAACCGCTCGCGCCAGGCGGACAGCTCGATCAGCACGCCGAGCGCCCGGCGGTTGCGCACTTTGAGCTTCAGCCGCTTCCACGAGGTGTCGGGATCGACCTTGTAGATCTCCGGATCGGTCAGCGCCGCCATCTCCTCGTCGAGCCAGCGGGCGCGTCCGGTGCGCTCTAAATCGGCGCTGAGCTTGCGATAGACGTCACACAGATGCGTCACGTCGCTGATCGCGTACTGGAGCTGGTTCTGGGACAGCGGCCGGCGCGACCAGTCGGTGAAGCGGGAGGACTTGTCGAGGTCGGCGCCGGTGATGCGCTTGACGAGGTTCACGTAGCTGATCGAGTCGCCGTAATCGCAGACGGTGGCGGCGACCTGGGTGTCGAACACAGGCGCGGGAATGAGGCCAGCTTTGTAGTGGACGATCTCGATGTCCTGGCGTGCGGCGTGGAAAACCTTGACCACCCCCGGATCTGCCATCAGCCGGTAGAAGGGGCCAAGATCGAGGCCGGCTGCCTGTGGGTCGACGATCGCCTGATCTTCCGGGCCCGCCAGCTGGATCAGGCAGAGCTTCGGCCAGAACGTCGATTCGCGCATGAACTCGGTATCGACGGCAACGAAATCGTGGGCGGCGAGGCGGCTGCAGAGTTCGGTGAGGTCGGGGGTGGTCGTGATCACGCGCATGGCGAGCCCTATAGCGCAGCGATTCCCGGCTGTCGCCAGGGAATTTCGGGCGGCGGCCATGGGTTTTGGCCCGGCTCAGCCGACCTCGATCACGGTGATTTCGGGCGGCACGCCGAACCGCACGGGCAAGATCGAGCAGCCCAGGCCCCCCGAGACCACCAGATGCCGCCCGCCCTCGACGATATGGCCGTAGGCAAAACGGTTCCCGAACTGCGAGGGGACGACCGGCGACCACCCGAACAGCCGCACCTGGCCCCCGTGGGTGTGGCCGCAAACGGTGAGCGCCACCCGGGCCGGCACGCGCGTGAAGATATCGGGCTCGTGCGCCATCAGGATGACCGGCGCGTCGTCGGTGATTTTCGCAAGCGTCCCGGGCAGGTCGTCGACACCGGCAAAGCGCCGACGGCGGCCGTCCAGACCCCGAAACAGGGCGATCTGGTCGCCGAGCCCAGCGAGCCAGAATGGGCGCCCCTGCTTCACGAGGCGCACCGCGTCGTTCTCGTAGACCGGGATGCCGACGGCTTCGAGTGCGCGGCGATGAGCGATCGGCCCGCGGCCGGCGCGCTGGGCTGCCGCATCACCCCACCAATCGTGATTGCCGAGCACCGCGTGCACGCCGAGCGGCGCTGACAGGTGACGCAGCTCCTGGGCGCACTCCTGCGCCGGCATCCGCCGCGACACCCAGCGGTGGTCGCCCGCATAATCGCCGAGCAGCAGGATCGCGTCGGGTTGCAGGGCCTTGGCGCGGGCGACGATCGAGGCGACGCGGTCGCGGCTCATGTAGGGATCGCCCGCATGCAGGTCGGCGAGCACGACGAGGCGCAGGCGCAGGCCGACCGGCCAGCCGGAGGGCGACAGGCGGTGCAGCGTGGTTGCCAGACGCCACGCAGGCTCGAGCCCGAACGCATAGCCGGCAAGGCCCGCCGCGCCGAGCACGGTGTAGCCGAGACCTTTGAGTACCCCCCGCCGTGTCGGCACGTCGCTCGTTCCCTCGGCGCTGGTCGATGCTCGTCGGCACAGATGCGTGGCCGACACGGATGTCCGCGACGCAAGTCGCGTTCCAATGCGGCAACCGCATGGCGTCGATTGTGAAGGGTACCAGATGTCGGCCCATCGCAAGCGCATCCTCGCACACCGGGGCCGACGTACGAAAGCCTCCAGCCAAGGAACCCGGCGAGAGGTGGGCACCCGACGGTGCCGCTGGCTATGGGTGGTCGCGATGGGTGCAGCGGGCGCTGTGCGTGACCTGATGAGGGGCATTGCGCGCGCAGCACCCAGCCCTGCAGTTGCGTGAAGCGTCGGTACGAGGGGCGCTGCCGCAAAAAAATGCGAGGGCGCAGGCTTGGCGCCTGGCCCCCGGATTGTGCCAATTCGTCGTCGATCGTGCCGGACGTTTGGTCCTGGTGTAGCGGTCCACGACGCGAGACTTGCCGCCCACGATGACTGCGCTTTGTCCCGGTTCCCTCGCCAGGATCGAAGCGCGATTTTTTCCCCAGACTTGGGCGGCTGTCGACCAAACGGTCGCAGGCCCCTTTTCAACCGCTCCACCCTATCCAAGGGGGGCGCGGCTGTCAGCAAATTTGTCATCAAAATGTCGTTCAGCCTGCGGCATCCGCGCACAGACTTGGTGGCGGTGCAGCCAGGTTGCGATAAAACTCAGACGGCGGGAAGGTCGAGGCGGGCGCTCAAGCCGCCGGAGGGAGAGGCCTCGAGCCCGAACGTGCCGCGATAAGACTGCGCGAGGTCGGCGACGATCGAATGGCCAAGGCCAGAACCTGGCTTTGATTCATCGAGCCGCCGGCCGCGCTTGATGCCCTGCTTGCGCTGCTCGGGCGTGAGGCCCGGGCCGTCGTCGTCGATGGCGACCAGCAGGCGCCGGCCGGTTGCGGGCGCGGCCGCCGGCACCACGCGGATGCTCACCGAGACTTCGCCCTCGGCCCACTTGCAGGCATTGTCCATCAGGTTGCCGAGCATCTCCTCGAGATCCTGCTTCTCACCCTGGAAGCGGGCGTCGGCCGGGCACTCCAGCGCAATCGTGATGCCGCGATCGCGGTGGATGCGCTCGAGCGCGCGCTGGATCGCTTCGGCCGCCGGCCGCACCTCGGACACGCGACCGATGGTGCCGGCGTTGGCGACCATGCGGGCGCGGTCGAGATAGTGATTGACCTGGTCACGCATCAGACCCGCCTGCTCGGCGACCTTGCGGCCGGTCGCGGTCTTGTCGTCGCGCGCCTCGTTGATGATGACGGCGAGCGGTGTCTTGAGCGCGTGCGCGAGATTGCCGACCTGGGTGCGGGCGCGCTCGACGATGTCCTGGTTCGACTGGATCAGCGCATTGAGCTCGGTCTGCAGCTCCTCGATCTCGGCCGGTGGCTTGCCCTCGAGCTTCTGGGCGTCGCCCGAGCGGATCGCGGCCAGCCGCTGCTGGATCGCGAGCAAGGGATGCAAACCGACGCGGACCATCAGGAATGTCGAGAGCATGAGGCCGAGGCCGGCGAGTGCCAGCGACATCACCAGGGGAAAGCGGAAGCCCGCGATGCGCGTTTCGGCGAACTCGAGATTGCCGGCGACGACATAGGAGTAGAGCCGTGGATTTTCGTCGTCGGAGCCCAACGGCGAAACCGTCTCGGCAATGCGCAGCGGCTCGCCCACCGGCCCCTTGGCGATCTGCCAGCGGATGTTGAGCGGATCGGGATTTATCCCCGTCGACGACGGCAGCGTCAGCTCCTCACTCGCGAGCGACGCGGAGATGAGCCGTTTTCCCGGGCTCGAACCCAGCGGCGTGATCTGCCAGTACCAGCCCGAATGCGCGAGCTCGAACAGCGGCTCGCCGACGTTGCGCGGAATGCGCGGCTCGGTGCCGTCGTGATCGGCGGAGAACGCGACGACCAGCGTCAGCAACTGGCTCAACCGCGCATCGAAGTCCTGCTTGATCTCGCGCTTGTGCACCCAGTCGATGATGAAGCCCGCAGCCGGAAGCACCAGCGCCGCCCACACCGCCGCCGTCGCAAACAAGCGAAAGGCGAGCGAGTTAAGCTTCATCGCCATCCATCGACAGGCGGTATCCAAGGCCCCGCACGGTCTTGATCATGTCGGGCGGGATCTTCTTCCTGAGCCGCCCGATGAACACCTCGATCGTATTGCTGTCGCGGTCGAAGTCCTGGTCATAGAGATGCTCGACGAGCTCGGTGCGCGACACCACCCGGCCGTTGTGATGCAGCAGGTAGGCGATCAGCCGGTACTCGTGCGAAGTGAGCTTGACCGGTTGCCCATCGAGAGTGACGCGCGCGGTCTTGGTGTCGAGGCGCAGCGGCCCGCATTCGATCTCGGCCTTGGCGTGGCCCGAGGCGCGGCGCACCTGGGCGCGGATGCGGGCGAGTAATTCCTCCATATGGAAGGGCTTGGCCACATAGTCGTCGGCGCCCGCGTCCATGCCGGACACCTTGTCGCTCCAGCGGTCGCGCGCGGTCAGTATGATGACGTGCATCTTCTTGTCCGAGCGCCGCCATTGCTCGAGCACGCTGATGCCGTCCATCTTCGGCAACCCGATATCCAGCACGATGACGTCGTAAGGCTCTGTATCGCCAAGAAAATAGCCTTCTTCGCCGTCCCGCGCGGAGTCCACGGCGTAGCCCGCGTCCGACAGCGCTGTCACCAACTGGCGGTTGAGATCAGGATCGTCCTCGACCACGAGAATGCGCACGCGATGAACCTTTCGTCCTGTCCGCCCCTCGGCCAACGACCCGGACTGTATCGCCAAATTGCGCTCAGTGCCAGCGAGCGGGTGAGACCTCGACGAAGCGACGTCCTCATGCCTGAAGGCGTCGCCGGGTCCATCGGCCGTAGGGCGCAATAGCCCACTTCGGGCGTATTGCGCCGCGCCACACGCTCCCGCTACTGTCGTATATGCCCAACTATCGTCGCGTGTTCGTTGCCGGTGGCTCGTATTTCTTCACAGTCAATCTGCTCGACCGCAAGAGCCGCTTGTTGATCGAGCACATCGACAGCCTACGCGATGCCGTCCGTGAGACGAAGCAGCGTTTTCCGTTCGAGATCGATGCGATGGTGATCCTGCCGGATCACATTCATGCCATTTGGACACTGCCCCAAGGCGATTCGAATTTCTCTGTGCGCTGGCGCTGGGTCAAGATCCGATTCTCGAAATCAGTTCCGAAAAGCGAGCATCTCAGCACCGTCCAGGTGGCGCGCGGCGAGCGCGGCATCTGGCAGCGACGATATTGGGAGCACCTCATTCGCGACGAGCGCGACCTTGAGAACCACATCGATTATTGCTGGTTTAATCCGGTCAAACATGGGTATGTCGAGCAGGTCGAGGATTGGCCATTTTCAACGTTCCACCGCGACCATCGCGACGCGCCAAAACCAGGAGACTTCGAGAGAAAGTGTGCCGCGTATGCCGTTGCCAACAAAGACGCTCGATTCGGTGAACGTGAATGAAAAGGGCTGGGATGTCGCCCAGCCCCGGCGCAATACGCGAAGGCGCTATTGCGCCCTACGGCCTTGATGTATCGCCAAATTGCGCTCAGTGCCAGCGAGCGGGTGAGACCTCGACGAAGCGACGTCCTCATGCCTGAAGGCGTCGCCGGGTTTCCGCGGCGAGGGGGGCCAGCGCCGACGGCGGATAGGGATACACCGAGCTGACGTTGATCTCGCAGAGCACGTAGGTGTCGGCCCCTGAAGCGTCTTTCGGACCATAGAGGAAATCGGCATCCCACAGCACGGGCAGTTCCGAGGGGCCCAGTCCGACGGCCCGACACAGACCGCCGATCCATTCACCCTCGAGCTTCTGCTTCAGGCGCTGGAAGTCGGGCCTCGTCGGCGGGAAGTACAGCCGCGGCCCCGGCAGCGGAACTTCGTCCGGACTGGCGCCTGCCGGCGGTGGAACGAGCATGTTGACGAGTTGCTCGCCGAACCCCGCCACTTCGCCCCCGACGAGATAGCAGCGGATCATGCCTTCCGGCAGTCGCGGCTGATAAGCTTGATCGATCATGCCGCTGCCAGCCGAGAAGTAGGCCTGACACTGCGCAACGAAAGACTCCAGTGTCATCCGCTGCTCGGGACTGCCGCGCTTGGCGTGTCGGACGCGCACAGGGGTGGTCACCGGCACCGCGGACAGCCGAGCACTCACTGGATCGGCGAGCTCGACCTTCCACACCCCATCGCCGCTCTGGCCGCGGATCTGCTTAACCACCCGCGGACCACCACCGGCAAGCGACATCGCCAACTCGACCCGCATCGCCTCGGCGGATGTGTAGAAGCGGGTGTCGGCGCCCCAGCCCAAGTCTCGGGTGCGGTAGAGCACCTCCTTGGTGCCGATCCGGTCGATCACTTCCGGGTGCGTGCTGACGATCACGCCTGTCGCGGCGACATCCCGCAGCATGGCGTTGAGCACGCCCCTGTCGCGTCCGCCTTCGATCGGATTGTACCAGATCAGCACGCCATCGACGCCGAGCAGCTGCGCGCGAACCGCCTCCACCCGATCGTCGGCGTAAGGCGTTCCGATCACCTCGAGGCCGGCCGCGCGCAAGCCCTCGGCGGTGGCGGCGTGGCGCGACTGCTGGAGGCTCGTTGCGAACGGTTGCTGGTCGACTGCTGGATACAGAATGGCAACGCGGCGGCGCTTGGTCGTCATGGGTCCAGACCCTGGTCAAGCGTCGCGCCGGGCAATGCTGGATCTGCTTTGAGATGTCGATGGATATCGAAGCATCCAAACCAAGCCCCAAGTCCGCCAGCGCGACAGCGCACGGAACTTGGGCCTGAGCCTCGAGGGGCGTCCGCACGACCCCATGTGACGACGGTATCGGAGAGCTCGATCGAACTCAACAAGCTCGTGCCACCGCTGACGTCCCCTATCGGCAATCCTCACGGCGGTACCGCGCCAATCGGCTGGCCCCACGAGCGCGCGGGCCTGTAGAGTGGCGTCAGCAAGCACGGGAGAGCAGCATGCAAGTCGGTTTCATCGGGTTGGGCACCATGGGCGCCAGCATGGCGTCGAACCTTCAGAAGGCGGGGTTCAAGCTCGTCGTGCACGATCTGCAGCGCCAGTATGCGGAGCGGCATCTGCGCGCCGGCGCCACCTGGGCCGCAACGCCCAAGGCGCTCGCCGAGCAGTGCGAAGTGATCTTCACGTCGCTGCCCGGCCCCAAAGAGGTCGACGCCGTGGCGATGTCGGCGGAAGGCCTGCTCGCCGGCATGAAGCCCGGCAGTGTGCATCTCGATCTCACCACCAACTCGCCCACCGCCATCCGCCGGCTGCATGCGCTCTACGCCGAGAAGGGCGTGCATCTGCTCGACGCACCGGTGAGCGGCGGGCCGAAGGGCGCCGAGACGCGGCGCATGGCGCTGTGGGTTGGCGGCGACGAGGCGATCTTCACGCGCGTCAAACCGATGCTCGACGCGATGGGCGACCAGGCGCGCTATGTCGGGACGATCGGCGCGGGCGCCGTGGCCAAGCTCGTGCACAATGCGGCGGGCTACGGCGTGCAGGCGGTGCTCGCCGAGGTGATGACGATGGGTATCAAGGCGGGTGCGGAGCCCGTCGCGCTCTGGCAGGCGGTGCGCACCGGCGCACTCGGCCGCGCCCGCACGTTCGATCGGCTCGGCGACCAGTTCCTGTCTGGACTGTACGAGCCGCCGGCCTTCACGCTGCGACTGGGCACCAAGGACATGACGCTGGCGACCGATCTCGCCCGCGAGATGGGCGTGCCGGCGCGCATGCTCACGACCGCGCATGCCGAGATGACGGAAGCTGTGAACCGTGGCTGGAGCGAGCAGGATTCGCGCTCGCCGATGAAGCTGCAGATCGAGCGGTCGGGGCTCGGCGAGATCAAGTGCGACCCCGTGCGCATCAAGAAGGTGCTCGCGGACGATCCGCCGTTCACGGGGTGAGCGGTACGGGCGTTGAGCCTGGCGCCGCAGCGTCCGGTGCCCGCCCGCATTAATCCTAACGCTGCGATGCATTTGACAGCGTCACGCTCCTCAGACACATTTTGGCTAGGCTGCGCAAGTTGGGCCAAGTCGGCTCCAAGCTTGTGCCATGCACCTACTCGGCGGCCGCGCGTCGCGGCGAAGCGAGCAGCCCGGCCTTCTCGAGCGCTGCACGAATTCGCGCAATCTCGTCACCTGAGATCTTGACGAGCGGCGGGCGAACGGCGGCGCAGTTGAGTTTACCCATCAGCACCAGCGCCTCCTTCATGCGGTTGTGCATGTCGACGGCGGGGGCAGCATAGAACACCTCGGCGAGCGGATGGATGCGATCGTTCAAGCGCCGCGCCTCGGCCAGGTCGTTGCGCTGGACGGCGGCGAACAACTGCGCCTGCAGGTCCGCAATGACGCTGCCCGAGCCCGAGAGCAGCCCTTTGCAGCCGAGCACGAGGGAGGGATACAGCCACGCCGAGTGCGTCGACAGCACCGTGATGGGACGCGGCAGGGACTGCAACACGCGGATGTTCTGCTCGTGCTGGACCGGCGCGTTGCACCAGTCCTTGATCGCGCGCACCGTCGGCACGGTCTCGCCGAGCTTGACGATCATCTCCGTCGTATAGCCCTGGTTGATCGCCAGCGGATAGTTGAACGCGATGATCGGAATGTCGCCCGCCGCATCGGCGATGCGCTTGAAATGCTCGATCACCATCGCGGGCCGGTGCCCCATCGTGAACGGGCCCGGGGGAAACACCAAGAGCGCCGACGCGCCGCCCGCGGCCGCAGCTCGAGCGATACGCGCGCCCTCGAGGCTGCCCTCCGCATAGACGCCGTGCACGACCGGCAAACTGTCGCCGATCGTGTCCATGGCGATGTCCATGACGCGGCCCTGCTCGTCGAGCGTGCAGGAGGCGGCCTCCGTCGAATGCGCGTTGACGGTGATCGCCGAAATCCCCGGCGTAGCGCCGACATCGGCGAGATGCGCACGGAACGCCGCCTCGTCGATGGCGAGGTCCGGCGTGAACGGCAGCAGCACGGCGGGGATCACACCGTGGGGCATGTAAGCATTGTGGCGCGGCATGTGGGTTTGAGTCCTCGCGACGAGACGCTCAATAGCTCGGCTTCACCGGGAACGGCGTCATCTGCAGCTCGTGCGTCCAGGCCGAGCGGTCCTGAGTGTGCAGGTAGTAGAACGCTTCGGCGATCTTCACCGGGTTCATGATCTGGTCGGGGTTCTTCTGCGCCTTCGGCAGCGCGCGGGTGCCAGGCGAATCGATGGTGCCGTCGATCACCACGTTGGCGACGTGGATGCCGTGCTCGGAATACTCCTCGGTCAGCACCTGGGCGAGCGTGCGCATCATCACGCGCGGATAGTAGAGCGACTCCCCTGTTTTGCGTTTCGTGCCGCGCAACGACTTCGAATTGTTGGAAAAGAAGAACGAGCCCGCGCCCTTCCGGCGCATGGCAGGCAGCACCTCCTTGGCGACGAGGAAAGGGCCGCGGGTCGCGATGTGGTGGGCGGTGTCGAACATCTCGATGGGGATGTGCTCGAGCAGTTCCTTCTCGGGCGGCAGGTCGCGGCCCTCGAGATAGCCGGCATTGTAGATCACGACGTCGGGGTCGCCGGCCTCGGCGCGAATGGTTGCGAACGCCTTCGCGATCGAGGCCTCCAACGACAAGTCGAGTTCGACGATCATGGCCGCGCCGCCCTGTTCTTCGATCGCGGCGGACAATGCCGAGGCATTGGCGGCGGAGCGGGTGGTCAGCACCGTGAAGAAGCCTTCCTTCGCGAACTTCTGCGCGATGGCGCCGCCGATGCCCCAGCGGACCCCGACGGGCAGCTGGCTGTCGTCCAGCACCTTGCCGTGTGCCAGTTTAGTGTTGCGCCCGTCCGACTGCCACTTCGACGTGGCGCCGATGACGACTGCGACGGGCTTGCCCTTGGTGTTGCGCTTGCTCATCGGTGGCTCCTGCGCCGTATCCAACTTATGGAAAATCCTTCGGGTCGAACTCGTTGGCGAGAGCCTCGCCCTTCACAAACCGCGAAATGTTGTCGAGGAACAGGCGGTCCCAGCGCCCGCGCCCGCCGCTGCCCGCAAACGAGGTGTGCGAGGTCATGCGGATCTTGGGATGCGACCAGATCGGGTTCGAGGCGGGAAGCGGCTCCTCGTGGAACACGTCGAGGATGGCGGTCGCGAGTTGCCCTGAGTCGAGCGCGGCGATCATGGCGGCGTCGTCGATCAGACCACCGCGCGCGATGTTGACGAGCGTCGCGCCTTTCTTGACCTGGCCGAAAAATTTCGCATCCGCAAACCCGCGTGTCTCACGTGTCAGCGGGCAGGCGAGCACGATCACATCGGCGTCGGCCGCGAACGTTGCGGCGTCTGCGGGCGTGCCGGCGCGGTCGACGATCCCTGAGGTCGCGGGTTTGCGGCGGATCACGCTCACGCTCGCCCCGAACGCCTTCGCCTTCTTCGCGATCTCCTGGCCGATCGGGCCGAAGCCGACGATCAGCCAGTTGGTTTCGGCAATCTCGCGATGCGGCGTGATCTTCCAGGTTTTGCTCGCCTGCAACGCCCGCTGTTCGACGATCGGCTGGAATACGCTGAGCACCTGGCCGAACACATACTCGGAGATGGCGACGGCCTGCGCGCTTGAATTGCAGATGCGCGTGCCCTTGCCCGAGAGCTGCTTGTAGAACGGATGATCGAGACCGGCATTATAGGTCTGCAGCACTTTGATCGACCGGGTCGCCAGCGCCAGCTCGAAGGCGCCGGCCTGAAAGCCGTCGGCATTGAGGATCGAATTCAGCCACATGTAGTCGACCGTAACGTCGCGCGGCTCGACCGCCTTCCCGCCGATCGTGTACGTGCCCGACTTGTCGAAGGTGATGACCCGGATATCGAGCCCGAGTTTGTCGAGCCGCGGCCCGATATGCGCGAGGCTCTTGTCGTACATGGCGACAGTAACGGTCATGCCGTGCTCCTTCGAGAAAGTTCGGTGCCCGGTCGAACGCTCACCGCTTTTCCTTCGCCTGCCCCTCGATCTCGTCGCGCAGCTTTTCCTCCTCGTACTGGATGAACCAGCCGATCATCTGCCGCCACAGCGCCTCGCACAGGTCGGGCGGCACGCCGCGCTCGGCCGCTTGCGCCCGCACCCGGTCGATCACCTGCTGGTTGCGCCAGGGGACGTTCGCCTCCTGCTTCAGGCCGAGCTTGATCTGCCAGGCCCGCTCGACGTAGCCGAAGCGGTCACCGATCATGTCGACCAGG
>JANOJW010000023.1:0-3636 GCA_031418955.1 Hyphomicrobiales bacterium
CGGAGGCCTTGCCCGTAGCTGGGCTACGAGCTGCGGCCTCCTCCTGGCGGATCGACTCGAGCTTGGACCGTGAAACCATACGAAAACCTCCGAGACAGGCTCTCAGAGACTTAAGGCCATGTCGCCAGCACAACGGCGGGGCAAGTGTCGTCCGGCAACCTCTGCTGTCTCTGGTGTCTCGGGCGCGCAGATCTGCATGTCGTCAGCCATGCCCGCGATTGCTGTGCGCGAGCGAACCTGCCACGTTGGCCGAGCACACGGAGACCGCACATGCCCCAGCCCGCTCCCGCCGCGCCCGGAATGGCGCTCGCCGACGTCGACACGCCGGCGCTGATCGTCGATCTCGACGCCTTCGAGCGCAACCTGCGCAAGATGGCCGACCACGTGAAAAAAGCCGGCGTCAAGCTGCGCCCGCACGCCAAGACCCACAAGTCGCCGATCATCGGCTTGAAGCAGATGGCGCTCGGCGCGGTCGGCCTGTGCTGCCAGAAGGTCTCCGAGGCCGAGGCGATGGTGCAGGGCGGCATCCCCGACGTGTATGTCTCAAACGAGGTGATCGGCGCAAGGAAGCTCGACCGCCTCGCTGGCCTGGCGCGGCAGGCGCGCGTGATGATCGCCGTCGACAACGAGGCAGCCGTCGAGGGACTGGGCGCCGCCGCACGTAAAGCTGGCGCCGAGATCCGCGTGCTGGTCGAGATCAACGTCGGCGCCAACCGCTGCGGCGTCGAACCTGGCGAGCCCGCCGTGGTGCTCGCCAAGCGCGTCGCCCGCGAAAAGGGGCTCGTGTTCGCGGGCCTCCAGGCCTACCAGGGCCGCGCCCAGCACCTGCGCACGATCGAGGAGCGAAAGGCTGCCATCGCAGCGGCAATCGACATGTCGAAGCGCACGGTGGCCTTGCTGAAGCAGACGGGCCTTCCCTGCGAGATCGTCGGTGGTGCAGGAACGGGCACCTTCGAGCTCGAGGCGGCGTCCGGCGTCTACACCGAGCTGCAGGCCGGCTCGTACTGCTTCATGGACGCCGACTATGCCCGCAACAAGAAGCCCGACGGCAGCCGCTTCGACGCCTTCGAGCACGCGCTGTTCGTCTATGCGACCGTCATGAGCACGCCGGTCCCTGAGCGCGCCGTCGTCGACGCCGGGCTCAAGGCCTTCGCCTTCGATGCGGGTCCGCCCGAGGTGCACGGCCTCGCCGGCGCGCTTTACGAGCGCCCATCCGACGAGCACGGAAATTTGAACGTCGCCGCCTGCAACGTCCGCCCCAAACTCGGCGACAAGATCCTGCTGATTCCCGGCCATTGCGATCCGACCGTCAATCTGCACGATTGGTACGTCGGCGTGCGGGGTATGGGCTCGGCCCAGCCCCGTGTCGAAAGCCTCTGGCCGGTGGCTGCCCGTGGGGCTTTGTTCTGATTACGTTCCGATTTTCACACATCGGTCATACAGTTGGGCTATTGCGAACTGTCCCGGAATACCCAACATAGGGGACGCGAACACGTCCGCGGGCAACCAACCCGCGCGTCACACCTCAAGTCCGTCCTTCACCCCATTGGGAGCGACCCGAATGTCCCCAGACGAGCACCAGCTGATCAACGGCCTCTTCGAGCGCATGCGGCAGATGGGCCCGATCGAGAAGGATCGCGACGCCGAGAGCTTCATCATGCAGTCGGTGCTGGCGACGCCGGACGCCGCCTATAAGCTCGTCCAGTCGGTGCTGGTGCAGGAGATGGCGCTGCAGCAGGCCAACGAGCGCATCGAGCAGCTCGAGGCGCAGACGCGCCAGCCCGCGCCGCAGGTGGCGCAGCAATCGTCGGGTGGCTTCTTCGGCGGCCTGTTCGGCGGCAACAAGCCCGCTCCCCAGCAGCCCGTCCAGCGCGCGAGCGTCCCGCCGATGGGCGGCGCCCGCCCGGCCGGCAGTCCGTGGAGTGGCCAGCAGGCGGCTCCCGGCGGCTATCAGCAGCAGCCCATGCAGCAGCAGGCTGGCGGCGGCTTCATGAAGACTGCCATGGCCACGGCGGCTGGCGTTGCCGGCGGCATGCTGGTCGCAGGCGCCATCGGCAACATGATGTCGGGCGGCGGCACCGCACGTGCGGCGGGCACGGGTGATCAGGCGTCCGGCGGCGCCGGCGGCGGCGAGACCTCGCCCTATGAGGTCGCGCAGGGTGGCCAGGAGCCCCAGTACCAGGATCCCAGCGCCAACGATCCGGGCACCTACGAGCAGCAGGCGGACACCTCGGGCGACGAGGGTGGTGGCGGCTGGTTCGGCGGCGGTGGCGACGACGGTGGCGGCGACAGCGAGTTCTGATCGCTCGCGGCTCGATCTCGCAAACATAGAGCGCGCCGGCCTCGCGGTCGGCGCGCTTTACTTTTGCATAGGTAGGGTTGAGCCTGCGAAACCCAACGGGTTCAAACGCTGGCGGGCCGCCGGTTGACCTCGTCGAGCGCAGCTGCCAGGGAGCCCGGCGTCAGCGTTGTGGCCGCGTTGGACGCTGTCGCAGCGTCGGGCTCAGCCGTCGTGTCGGGCACCGCCGACGTCGCAAGGCCTTCGGCTTCGGCCGGCGCCGGTGTGACGACCACAATCTCGCCGTCGGCCGAGGTCCCCGTCACCACTGTCTCGTCCTCGGCGTAGAGCTCGTACTGCTGATCGAGCAGATCGAGCGCACTCGCCGCCATGTCGAGCAGGCCGCCGACCTCGACGACGCCGCCGATGCGATACGTCGAGCCGATCTCCAGCGCCTGGAACGCGCCCAGGCCCGCCACGTCGGGCGCGATGACGCCGCGCTCGCGCAGGAACTGCTGCACGTCGGCGAGCGCGATGAGCATCGTCTCGCGGTCGGGATCAAAGGTCGCGACGAGATCGAGCAGCGCGGAGGTCTGCCCCGCAACGAGTCGCAGCACCGTCCGGAGCGCGGCGTCCCCGCCCTCGACCTCCGCGGCGCGGCGGCGCGCCTGTAGCAGATGCAGCAGCACGGCCGCCTCCTGCCGCCGCAGCGCGCGCACGACATCGGCAAGAGCTGCGGCCGGCGCAACGCCGGGCGCCAGGTCCGCGGTCGCGGCGAGCCGGACGGCCAGCAGGTCCTCGCCCGCGGCGAGCGCCCCGTCGAGGTGATCGGCCAGCGCATAGACGCCCGGCGGCACGGTGGAGTGAAACGTGAGCATCACTGTGGTCCTTGGGACGTTCTGGTAGGTCGGAGTGAGCGGGCCGCAATTCATTCGATGAAGCCGCGCGGTAGCTCCCGCGAAGTCCGACAGCAGCGAGTGTCGAGGGTTGTGGTTCGGCCGAGTGCAGGTCGGCCTCACTGCGACCTACAGAATCAGTGGCGGCGCGGCGCCAGCGCCAGCACCGTGTTGAGCGCGGTATTGAGATCGGCGCCGCGCATTGCGAGATAGCGCCCGAGCGGGGAGCCGAACGCCGCAAGCCAGCGACCGCGCATATCGCCGGTCGCGGCGACCGCGGTCAGGCTTGCCGCGATGGTGACGTCGGACAACTCGTCGCCGATGTCGAGGCGCTCGCGCAGCCGGTCGATCAGCGCGTATTCGGCGTCACCGTCGGCTGCCTCCTCGCGCGCCTCGCGGCTCTCCGCCTCGCCGAGATCGAACATCCCGATCTCGGTCTCGATGTCCTCAGCGCGCGTCGCG
>JANOJW010000024.1:0-1932 GCA_031418955.1 Hyphomicrobiales bacterium
TTCTGCGAGCTTTACAGCGAATGGAGGAAGCGCCTGTCGCCGACGATGCGGCAGACGCACGTGGCCGGCGACAAGCTGTTCGTCGACTGGGCCGGCGATACAGTCGACATCATCGATCCCATGACCGGCGAGGTGCACGAAGCGCACCTCTTCATCGCGGCGCTCGGCGCGTCGAGCTACACCTACGCCGAGGCGCGCTGGACGGAAGCGCTGCCGGACTGGATCGGCGCGCACGTCAACGCGCTCGACTTCCTCGGTGGCGTCCCCAAGGCCGCAGTGCCCGACAATCTGAAGGCTGGGATCACCAAGCCGTCACGCTATGAGCCCGGCATCGATCGCACCTATCAGGAGCTCGCCGATCACTACGGCTTCGTCGTGCTGCCGGCCCGCGTCCGGCGCCCGCGCGACAAGGCCAAAGTCGAGGCGGCGGTCGGCATCGTCTCGCGCTTCGTGCTCGGCAAGCTGCGCAACCGGCGCTTCTTCTCGCTGGCCGAGTTGAACGAGGCCGTGGGTGACTGCATCACCACGGTCAATGCGAAGATGATGAAGCGGTTGAAGCAGAGCCGCAACGATCTCTTCGCCAGTCTCGACCGGCCGGCGTTGCAGGGGCTCCCCTGCGAGCGATACCAGTATGCCGAATGGAAGCGTTGCACGGTCGCGCCCGATTATCACGTCGAGGTCGAGGATCATTACTACTCGGTGCCGTTCGCCTTGCTGCGCGAGACCGTCGACGCTCGCTTCACCGGTGCGACGGTCGAGGTCTTCCACAAGGGCCAACGCATTGCGAGCCACGTGCGCTCGCGCGTGGTGCACAAGCATTCGACGACACCGGAACACATGCCGTCGAGCCATCGGCGTTACGCGGAATGGTCGCCGGCCCGCATGCTGCGCGAAGCCGGGAAGATCGGCCCGGCAACGATCGCCTTGTTCGAGGCGATCATGAAAGCGAAGCCGCATCCCGAGCAGGGCTTCCGCTCGTGCCTCGGCATCCTCAGCCTCGTGAAGAGCTATGGCCCCGAGCGCATCGAGGCGGCGGCCAAGCGCGGCAACGATATCCGCGCCACCACCTACGGCTCGATCAAGTCGATCCTGCAGAACGGGCTCGATCGCGCCTTCGCCAAGCCGAGCACGCCGGACGATCCGATCCGGCACGCCAACATCCGCGGGCGCAACTACTACCACTGAGCCGCCTTGCCACAGCGTCGCTTCGCGAGCGGGGCCAGCCCCGCAGCCCCGTTGGCGGGACGCCCGCCAAACCACCCGTCTTCTGAAGTTCAGAAAGAACACGCGGCTCCCGGAAACCCGCACACAGGACGCCGCGTGCATCGAGACGTGCGGGTGAAAAAGAAGAGAGGACTGAAGCATGCTTCCACATCCCACCCATGATCGGCTGGTGGCCCTCGGGCTCACCGGCATGGCGAAGGCACTCGAAGAGCAGCGCGATCAACGCAACGTCGAGGGGCTCTCGTTCGAGGAGCGCCTCGGCCTGCTCGTCGATCGAGAGGCTGCCGAGCGCGAGAGCAAGCGGCTCGTCACGCGATTGAAGTTCGCCAATCTCCGGCAGAACGCAACGATCGAGGATCTCAACACCAAGGCGGCGCGCGGCCTAGACAGGGCGCTGTTCGCCAAGCTCGCGACGGGCGAATGGATCGCGCGACGGCAGGACTTGCTCATCACCGGCAAGACCGGCCTCGGCAAGAGTTGGCTTGCGTGCGCGCTCGGCCACAAGGCGTGCCGTGACGATCGTGCTGTGCTCTATCATCGCGTGCCACGCCTGCTCGAGGCCCTGGCTCTCGCACGCGGCGACGGACGCTATGCACGCCTGCTCAAGGGCCTCGCCCGTGTCGAGCTGCTGATCCTCGATGACTGGGGCTTGGCACCGATGACCTCCGAGCAAGGTCGCGATCTTCTCGAGATCGTCGATGATCGCCA